>DASYFZ010000595.1:0-10434 GCA_036000295.1 Solirubrobacteraceae bacterium | reverse complement strand
GGAGACCACGACGACGTCCGCGCTGTAGCTCTCCTCGCTGCCTCGCCGCTCGACCACGACCCGCTTGACCGAGCGCCCGGAGGTGTCTGCCTCCAGACGCGTCACCAGCGCGTGGGTGCGCAGCGTGACGTTGGGGTGCTTAAGCGCGGGGCGCACGCAGAGGACGTGCGCGTCAGCCTTTCCGTCGGTCAGGCAGGGGAAGCCGTCGAAGCGGTTGCAGCGAATGCAGCGCCCGGCTTCGGGGTCGGATTCGTCGAGGTCGATCCCGACGGGGAGGTGGAACGGCCGGTGGCCGGCCCGCACCAGATCGTCGTGCAGTTGCTGGATCCGCGGCTCGTGCGAGACGGGGGGGTAGGGGAATGGGCCCGAGCGCGGCGGCTCGGTTGGATCTTCGCCAGCCTGGCCGTGGACGAGGTAGAGCTGCTCGGCCTGGGCGTAGTACGGCTCGAGATCGGCGTAGGTAATCGGCCAGGCGGGGGAGACGCCGCCGTGATGTTGGACCTCGTCGAAGTCGCGTTTACGAAGGCGCAACAGAACGCCGGCGTAGACCTTGGTGTTGCCGCCGACGAAGTACTGGGCGTGCGGGCGAAACGCGACGCCATGCTTGTCATACCAGCGCTCGGTGGTCACGTAGCGCTCGCGGCCGAAGACCGCCTCGGTGTCCCAATTCTCGAGCTCCCGAGGCAGGTAGCCGCCGCGCTCGAGCAAAAGGATCCGCTTGCCGGACGGCGCGAGGCGGTGCGCAAGCGTGCCGCCGCCCGCGCCGCTGCCGATGATGATCACGTCGTAGTGCTCCACGGGTCCTCCTAGACAAGCGCGATCGGCGAGGTCCACGCCCCGCTCGCGCCGCGCAGCTTGGGGTGGGTCAGGATCAGCGCGAACTCGCGCACGCCGTCGCGCGCGAGCTCGGAGGTGTCGAGGTTCTCGACGACGAACACGCCGTGGCGGGCGTTGAGGAACTGGGGCACCTCGAACGGCCGCTCGGGATCCTCGGCCGGGACCGGGCCGTAGCTCCAGGTGTCACAGCCGGTGAGCGCAACACCACGCTGCACCATCCACTCCGCGACCTCCATGCCGGGCCCCGGCTCGCCGGACATGTAGAGGTCGGGGTCGTACCAGTGCTCGCCCCAACCCGTGTGAAACAGCACCGCATCCCCCGGCGCCGGATCGATGTCCGGCACGCCGATCACCTCGCCGGGACCGAGCGACGCGACGTCCACGAGCCAGCCATGGGTCACGATCTGAGGCACCGTCTCGACGCCGAGTCGAGTAGCGCCCGCGGCGCTCGCCAGCTCGGCGACGCTCCAGCCGTTGTAGCCGCGGTCGCCGATCTGAAGGTGGCAGAGGGCATCCAGGTGGGTGCCGAGCTGCTGGGTGCCGGCGATCTGCTCGGTGATCCAGTTGACCCGGTTCGCGCCGAGGCCGCGGCCGTTGCTGTGATGGGCGGTGGTGACCAGCGTCTGGCGGAAGTAGCGCCCCGGGAACACCGGCGCGAGCTCGTCGAGCACCCGCCCCAGGTCGTACATCCGCCCCGAGCGCACGAGCCGCAACGCTTGCGCGCGGGTGGCGTCGGTGATGTGGTTGAGCATTCCGAGCTGGTCCTCGGAGCCGAACGGCGACGGCCACCAGGCGGTGGCCTCGTCGCTCACTCGGACGACCACGGCTCAAGGAAGTCGGCGTACAGGGTGAGGCCGCCGTCCACGAAGATCGTTTGTCCCGTGATGTAGGCGGCGTCGTCGGAGGCCAGGAACGCGCACACCCCGGCCATCTCGTCCGCGGTGCCGGGGCGGCCCAGCGGGATGTGGCTTGAGACGACCGCCGTCTTGACGGGGTCGTCGGTCCAGGCGCGATTGATCGGCGTGATCGTGGCGCCGGGGCCGACGGCGTTAACGCGGATGCCGCGGCGCGCGTATTCGAGCGCGAGCGTCCGGGTCAGGTTGCCCATCCCGCCCTTGCTGATGCTGTAGCTCAGATAGCTCGGCCTGGGGATGAGCTCGTGGACGCTTGAGACGTTGATCACGACACCGCGCTTCTCGTCGGCGAGAAATCGCTTGATCGCCTCGCGGGCGCAGAGGAACGAGCCGCGCAGGTCGACCGCGAGCACCTGGTCGAACTCGGCGCTGGCGAGCTGCTCGGACGGTCGTGAGATCTGGATGCCGGCGTTGTTGATCAGGATGTCGAGGCCGCCGAGGCGCTCGGCCGCCTCGCGGACCATGCGCACGACGTCCTCTTCGGAGGAGACGTCGCCACCGACGAGGACGTCGCGGACCCCGTGCTGGCGTACCTTCCGCAGGCAGGTGTGCACCTGCTCCTCGGTTCCGGACGCCTCGTCGGGCGTGGTCAGGTAGTTGATCGCGACGTTGGCGCCGTGCTCGGCGAACCGCACGGCGGTCGCCTGGCCAATCCCGGAGGTGCCGCCGGTCACCAGGACGTTCTTGCCCAGCAGGCCCGGCATTCCCCGGCGGCGAAGCCGTGGGTCAACGGCGGGCGCGGTCGGCGGCATCCGCTCCTCTTGCTGAGCAGCGCTGGGCGACTTGCTCACCGCCGCCCTCCCAGCGCGGACCGTGCGGCCTCGAGCGCGACGCCGAACACGACGTGCGACGTTGACTCCCACGCGACGGCGGCCGGAGACAGCCGCCACGGGGGGCGCTGGATGCCGAGCGCGGGAAGAAGAGAGCCATGGGTGCCCGCATAGATCGCGGCACCCGCGAGTGCGCCCCGTGCCCGGCTCGCCGCGGGCCAGCGGCTCGCGGCAGCGCTGTACGCCGCACCGAGACCAGCGCCCATGCCGTAGTGGATCACCTGCTGGGCGCGAAGCCGCTGCGGCACCGTCAGCCGGCGGCCGAGCGCAACGGTCGCGCGGTCGACAAGGACCGCGGGAGGCATGTTCTCGGGATGCCCGCTCGGATCGGCGCCCACAGCCTGCTTCTGGCTTGTGGAGGGCGGCAGAATTGCCTCCGCGAGCGCCTGCAGGCGCGGCTCGGTGAACGCCTTGACCCACGACGCCACAAGACCGGCGATCACACCGTTAGCTGGCATGAGCGAAACGTAAGCGGGCACCGGCGGGCGCTCAAACACGATCGCCTATCAGCGGGTAACCAGCCGCGATCGGCACTTTCAGGCCGCCCGCCGCCGGGCGGGCGCCGGCTCGAGCTGCCGGCGCGCTGTGCGCGGCTCATCGGACGGTCGCTCGTTCACCCGCCGCTGGTCATCTGGCTCAGGGTCAGAGGGGCACGACCAAGCTCGATCACCCACGTGCCGACCGTCAGCCGATCACCCATCTCTACTGACTGATTGCCGACACGGCTTGAGCACGTCGAGAGGCTCGGCGAACGTCAGGAGCCCGAAAGTAAAAGGTGACCTGACGCCCATCGTGGGCCGCCGGCGCCAAGAACAGGGAGAACTAATGCGCTTCTTGCCACGTAGGGAGACGGCCGCGCCGATGACGACGGCATCCGGGCGGTCTGATTCTGCCCGGAGACGCGCGCGGCTGGCCGTCTCAACTCTGGCAGCCATCGTCGCCGTCGCGATGCCGGCCACGGCAGTCGCGAAGGATCGCCATCACAGTCAAGCCAACGCGGGCAACGTCACCCATGCTTTCTACGCGGAGACCAACACAAAGGCGAATGCCCTGCTGGTGTTTAGACACAACCGCGACGGCAGGCTCTCTTTACCTGAGCGGGTCCAGACGGGCGGCCGAGGCATCGCCGCCACGCCGCCGTTCGGCTTTCCGACCGTGGACGGCTCCGGCTCGGTGAACCTGACAGCAGACGGTCGTCTTCTGTTCGTGGTCAACGCCGGGGACAACACGGTGAGCTCATTCCGGGTGACCGCGTCCGGGCCCAAGCTCGCCGACCGCGTCAGCTCCGGTGGGGTTCTCCCCATCAGCCTCACCAGCAGCGGTCACCTGCTCTACGTGCTCAACGAGCTGAGCGGCAACATCTTTGGTCTGCGCGTTTCGCCAAACGGCCATCTCACCCCGATCATTGACTCCAGACGAGCTCTCTCCACGGCGGGGCCTTCCGGCGTGGCCGCCGCGATCGGGTTCGCCCCCGGCGGTCACATCTTGGCGGTCACCGAGCGCGCAATCGGTGTGATCGACACGTTCCGCATCCGATCCGACGGCTCGCCGGGGGTCGCGCAGCGCCACACTGCCGGTGCGCCACAGCCGTTCGCGCTCGGCTTTGCCGGCTCGTTCGCGCTCGGCTTTGCCGGCTCGTTCGCGCTCGAGGTGAGCAATGCGGGCTTCGTCGGGACGCCGCCAGACACGTCTGATCCCGCGCAGCTCATGGGATCGGTGCTGTCCTTCAACCTCGCGAGCGCAGGCGCCCTAACCGCGGCCGGCAACTTCCGGGGCGCAGGCGCCCTAACCGCGACCGGCAACGTCGCGAGCGGAGGACGTGCGACTTGTTGGCTCGTAGTGACCAAAGACGATCGCTACCTGTTCACAACAAACACCCTGTCGGACACCGTGGTGGACGCCACGACTGGAAAAGGCGCCATCTCGCGGTTTTCGGTCGCAGGCGACGGCAAGCTGACGCTCCTGGGGCGGGCGGACACCGGACCGGGGCTACCCAGCGATGAGGCCTTGAGCAGCGACAGCCACTACCTGTACGTGATCGAGCCGACCGCCAACGGGGCCAACACCAGTCACGTCGACGTCTACCGAGTGGGTTCAGACGGAAGCCTCACCCACATCCAGTCGACTACCCGCGACCTGCCGCGCGGGATCTCGGGGGCTGCCGCGTTCTGAGACCGATGAAGCGCTTACCAGGCCGAAGTTCCCCCGAGCACAAGCCGATTACGAGAGGGCCGCGCCTCCATCGTCGAGCGCGGCCGTTTCGCTTCCGGCTCGACAAGTGGCTAGGCGACCCAACAGGGCGGCGGCGAGCCGGTGTCCCCGCTGTATCCGACGATCGCTGATCGCGCTTGAGCGTCGAGGTCCTCGCCATCACCGACGCGTGGACTTGGCTTGGCCCATGCGGGGCTACAGACCGGTCATCTCGACGATACGCACGGTTCCCATTGCGGCCGTTGGCGAACGCTCAGCGCGGATGCGTAAACGGGACCGACCCGATTCGGCTCCAGGATGGATCAGCCAACTCGTAGGGCTGCCCTCAGCTCGGCGGCGACGCCCCGCTCAGCCGTCCCCAGGGCGCCGCGTCAACAGCTCAATTGCTGTCAGCTCTCTCGGTGCCGCAACTCCTGCCGCGAGTGCCGCTCACGCCAATCCCACACGACCTCGACATCAAGGGCCTCGGCATCAGTGGGGAACCGGGGATCCCCTCCGGTTCGCCTCGCGGATCTCCTATTGACGTCGGCTATCAGTTGGCGGGCCTCTGGCCTGGAGCTGGCGCGCAGACCGGCCGACTGCCCTATCAGATCGCAGGATCACCGGCGTGACATCGGCGGACAGGGTTGCGATGGCGGGCAGCAATCAGCCGGCAGAGCCGAGCGTCGCCGCCTGCGACAGCAGGCGTTCGGCTCGGCGGTTTCGGTCAGCCGGTCAAGCGATCGGGATCGCCACCTCGATGACGGTTCCGCTTCCGGTTTGGCTATCGATCTGGATTCTCCCTCCGAGCGCTTCGATTCGATCCCTGAGCCCGGTCAGTCCCGATCCTCGGGTTGCATCGGCTCCGCCCGCGCCGTCATCGCGAACCGAGAGAAGGAGCATGTCGTCCTCGACCCGGAGGGAGACCCATACGCGAGTCGCGTTCGCATGCTTAGACGCGTTGGTGAGGGCCTCCGAGACGGTGTAGTAGGCGGCCACCTCGACCTGGTCTGGTAACCGGTGCTCGAAGCCGACGTCCAGCTTGACCCGGACGGCCGAACGCCGCCCGAGCGCTTTGAGCGCAGGCGAAAGCCCGCCCTCGGTGAGGATCGCCGGATGGATACCCCGCGAGAGATCGCGGAGCTCGTTGATCGCGCCGGTCAGGCCGTCAGCGACCCGGCCGACGTCGGCACGCACTTCGTCGAGTCCGCTCGGAATCTTTGCCTGCGCCCTCTGGAGCGCAACCGCGAGCGTGACGAGTTGCTGTTGTGCTCCATCGTGGAGGTCGCGCTCGATGCGCCGTCGGCTTGCGTCGGCGGCGGCGATCACGCGGGCGCGGGAGGCGGCGAGCTCGCCGCGCATGGCCGCGTTCGAGACCGCGGTGGCCAGCAGGCCTGCGAACTGGGCCAAGCGCTCCTCCGCGTCGGCGGGCGGTTGGTCATCCCCTTTCCAGCTTGCTCCGATCATGCCCCAAACCGCGCCGTCGATGACGATCGGCGCCCCGACCGTGGCGCTGACGTTGTCGCGACGGAGTACCTCGGCGATGCTGCCGCTCCCCTCCTCTGCGAAATTGAGTCGCGCCGAGCGTCCCGTGCGCAGGATGCGGGCATTCACGCTGTCTCCATCGAGCGGCAGACGCACTCCGGCGCGGAGGATCTCAGGGCTCTGGCCGCGAATCGCGAGGACCGAGATTTCGTGGTCATTCTCGTAGCGGGCCAAGCCGATCTGAGCTGCGCCGAGCAGCTGACCCACCTCGGCGATGACGGCGTCGAACACCTCAGTGGGCGGGGGTCCCTCGGCGACGAGCGTCGCGACCCGGCGCAACGAGGCCTGCTCTTCCGCGAGTTTCCGAGCCCGCGCTTCCGAGGCGGCTAGCTCTGCTCGGCTGTCGGCGTTTGCGATCGCGGTGCCCAGCAGCTCGGCGAACTTCTCCAGGCGCTTCTCCGCGTTGACAGGCAGGCGTTTGATCGTGTCCGTGACCGTCACGAAGCCCCATTGCTGCCCCTCGACAACGATCGGGGCGCCGACATTTGAGACGGCGCCGATCTCGCGAAGCACGTCAGCCATCGGGCCGGAGACGTGTTCGAGGTCGCCCCGCTCGACGCGCACGGGGTGACCGGTCCGGTAGACCCGGGTTGAGGCCATGTAGTCGTCGAGCTGCCAGCGCGACCCGATCGAGATCCCTCGGATGCCGTCGCTCACACCGACAACGACCATCGCCGATCCATCGGGTTCGAAGCGTCCCACGCACGCTTGCGGGGAGGCGAACAGCTGCGCCATTTCGTTGGTGACTGCGGAGAAGATCTCCTCGGGGCTGACGCCGCGGGCCACCAGCGTGGCGACCCGCCGGAGCGCCGCCTGCTCCTCGGCCAGCTCACTAGCTCGCGCCTCCGACGCCGCCAGATCGGCGCGCGCCTCGTAGTTCGCAATCGCCGTGGCAACGAGCTCTATGAAGTCCTGGAGGCGATCCTCCGTTCCCGCGGGAAGCAGCGTCCCTGCCCGCGAGAAGACGCACATCTTGCCCCAAACGGCTCCATTGACGACGATTGGCCCCGCACAACCGGAACCGAGTTCCGCCGCCCGCGCAACCTCACCGACTGTTCCGGGAGATGTCGATAAGTCGTCGACTCGCGCCGGGTCGTGCGTGTCGAAGACCAGAGCAGTGAGGGTTCCAGGATCTGGTGGCATCGGCGTACCGATGCCGAGGAATCGCTCCGCACCCGCGAGGTCGGGCCCAAATGCCTCACCGACCGTGACTGCCGTTCCGTCGGGCTCGTAGCGCGTGACGATCACGCCGGGCACGTCCAAGACAGATGCAACCTCTCGAGCGACGGTGGAGAAGAGCTGTTCTGACGCCGGCGCGCGGGCGACCATGGTGGCCACTCGCCGCAGCGCCGACTGCTCGTAGGCCAGCTGCGCGAGGCGGTCGCGGGCCTGGCTGTCGGCGATTGCGGTTGCGACCAGCTCTGTGAATCGGGCGAGACGCTCCTCGGTGCCGTCGGGGGTCGGTTTCCCGGGGCGGGCGCCAGCGGTCATGAACCCCCAGATGGAGCCTTGGACGACGATCGGGACGCCGACCCCGGACATAAACCTGCTGTCTCTCAACGCGGCGCCCAGCGGCCCCGGCATCGTCGTGTAGTCCTGCTTCCACGCCGGGCGCCCGGTGGCGAGGATCATCCCGGACAGCCCCTCGTCCGCGACGGGCCAACGACTCCCGATCGTGAAACGCGTCTCGCCGGCGATGGCGACCATCGTGAACATCCGGCCAGCCTCGTAACGCTGCAGGGCCACGACAGGCACATCAAGGACGTCCGCGGCCTCCCGGGTGACGGCGGCGAACAATTCGTCGGAGCTCACGCCCTTGGCGACAAGTGTCGCGACTCGGCGCAGGGCGGCTTGCTCGCCGGCGAGGTCGCGAGCACGCGCCTCGGAGGCGGCCAGCTCGTCACGCGCTCCCGCGTTGGCAATTGCGGTCGCGACCAACTCGGTGAACTTCCCGATCCGCGAGTCGGTCTCTCGCGGGAGAGGCTCGCTCTGGCTCGTGACGGCGATCAGCGTGCCCCACAGCCGCCCTTCGACGACGATCGGAGTGGCGACGCTCGAACGAATGCCCAGGACACTCGCCATTTCGGCGACCGGGCCCGTGGCCGTTGCCCAATCGTCGAGGCGTGCGGCCTCCCTCGTTCGAAACACCGCGGTGACTACGTTCTCGCCCTCCAGCGTGAAGCGTGTGCCCAGCGGAGGCGGGTCCCACGGGGTGTCTGACTGCGCGACGAGCGTGGCCGTCCCGTCGGGCTCAAAGCGAAGCATCCCGATGGCCTCCACGTCCAAGACTCGCGCCACCTCTTCCGCGACTGTCGCCAAGAGCTCGACCGGCGAGGCTTCGCGGGCTATGAGTGTCGCAACGCGCCGCAGCGCCGCCTGCTGGTCAGCGAGCTGGCTGAGCGCGGCGCGCGACTCGGCGTTCGCGAGCGCGGTCGCGACGAGATCCGTGAAGTCTGCGAGCCGCGCCCCCGTGTCTTCGGGGAGCGATGCTCGTCGTGGCGAGAGAAGCACGATCGCGCCCCACACGCGTCCTCCGACGACAATCGGACTCCCGACCGCAGAGCGCATCCCTGCCGCCCGAACCGCACCAGCGCCGTCGCCGGGCGCCTGCGCGTAGTCCTCGATGCGCGCGGCACGGCCGGTATGCCGGATCGTTGCCAGTAGTCCCGGCGTGTCGAGCTGCCAGCGCGAGCCGATCGGGAACGGCTCATCGTCACTCTCGCTGAAGCCGCCTACCACGATCGCGGCGGTCGGCTCGTAGTGGATGAGCCTGACCAATGGGACGTCGAATACACGGGCGACCTGCTCGGCAACGACAGCAACGAGGCGGTCAGGAGACGACTCGTAGGCGACGAGGGTTGCGACCTGCCGCAAGGCGGCCTGCTCCTCGGCGAGTTCTCGCAGACGGTTCTCGGCCTGTTTCGCCGCAGACATGTCCCGCAGCGCGCCGCAGATGAGGACCGGCTCGGCCTCGACCTGGCTTAGCGCCAGCTCGACAGGAAACTCGCTGCGGTCCGCGCGCATGCCAGTCAGCTCCACCCGGCGTCCGAGCATGCTCCCTTCGCGGGTCTCCACGAAGCGAGCGAACGCGGCGATGTGGCGCTCGCGAAGCGAAGGCGGCACGATCAGCTCGGCCATCGTCCGCCCTAGCGCCTCCTTACGGGAGTAGCCAAACGTCCGTTCGGCGGCCGGGTTGAATTCGACGATCCGGCCTGACGCGTCCGCCACGATGACGCAATCGATGGCTGCCTCCAGATACGCGCTCAGCCGCTCCCCCGCCCCCGGGCTGGGCAAGCCGCGCTCGACTTCCCCGGCGTGCCCAGGATCGCCCGCGCGCGACGGGGCAGCTCGCTTCCGAGCATGTTCGCGAGCGCGCCCTTCGGCCCGTTGGAGCGCCTCGCCCTGTGCTGCGCCGGAGCGCCGTGATGCCAGTCGGCGAACGAGATAGGCCTCGCCCTGCCCCAGAGGCTCGGCCACGGCGAGCGATCCGTCGTCCATGGCGATCTCGCCGCCGCTCTCGGGAATGTCGAGTGGCTTTGCGCGCGCCGCGTCATGGCCGATAAGCACGTAGCCCTGTCGGTTCACGAGCAGATCGGCGCTTTTCGTCATGAGATCGCCGTAGCGACGCCTCAGTCGGGCGTCATGGTCGCGCCGGCCCTGCAATAGGCACTGCTCTGTCGTCCCGGCCGCAGTAGTCACGAGCTCCAGGCTTCGGGGGTGGGCGATCCTCCAGGGGCTCGAGAGATCAATGACCCCGACGAGGCGGCCAGAGACCGGATCGTGTATTGGAGCGCCGGAGCAGACCCATTCGCGGTGGTGGTAGCTGAAGTGCTCGAAGGCAAACACCTGTACAGGGCGATCTGCAGCTAGCGCTGTACCGACGCCGTTCGTGCCGTTGACGGTTTCGCTGCATCGCGCCCCCTCGACGAGATTCATTTCGGCAGCCTGCGCCTTCAGCCATTCCGCGCCGCCCAAGTAGAGGGTAAGCCCGGACGCATCGGTCACTTGGACCAGGCTGTCGGTCTCCTCGGCCAGCATTTGGAGGGGCTCTGCGAGCACGTGCCTGAGCAATCCAAGCGGATGCTCGAGCCAGCGCTCCCGCGTCTCGGACGGGTCCT
>DASYFZ010000588.1:0-9285 GCA_036000295.1 Solirubrobacteraceae bacterium | reverse complement strand
TAGGGAGATTCGGGATGGCGCAGGCTGGCGAGCCAGAACGCGGCGCGGGGAGCGTCAGCTTCGAGGTTGAGCGGTTCGAGTCCCGCGGCGGCGATCCGTTGGTGCTGTCGGGCCGATGGTTCGGTCTGCGCGGGCGCAGGTTCGTACGCCCCACGCTCACGCTGGGCAACGGCGACGGCGCCCAGCGCGCGCTTGCCGACCTCGAGCACAAGCCGTGGGCCGCCGACGACGGCGAGCTGTGGGTGGCGGCGTTCCCAATCGAGCATCCCGTCGCGGATCCGGGCAGGATCGAGCTCACGGTTGCGCCCGACATCACGGTGGCGCTGCCGCCGCCGGGCGCCGCGGCGCGCGAGCAGCGGATCCGGGCACGCCCCAGGCGCGACGACCTTCTGGACAACTTGCGAGGGGCCCGTCGAGACGGCCGTCCTGCAACCGGATCGGGCAATGGCCGCGGTCCGCGGCGAGACGGCCGATCCGCGACAGGGTGGGTGGAAGGCCTCGAGGCGCAGCGGGGGGCGCCTCGGGTGCCTGAAGCGCCCGCCACGGCCTCGGCGGCGTCACGCGATGCGGACGCGCTGGCGCTTCGGCTATCCCAGGCCCAGGAGGAGACCGAGCGCCTGCGCGCCGAACTCGCCCGCCACGAGGTCGCGAAGGTCGAGGCGGCCTCGGCGCTGACGCGCCGCGACGCCGCGGTCGGTCGCCTGACCGAGGCGCTTGCCGCGCGCGACCAGGCCACGCAGGCCTATGAGCAGGCCGTCAGAGCACGCGACCAGGCGCTGCGCGACCGCGACAACATGCGCAAGCAGCTCGATCGCATGACCAAGGAGCGTGACCAGGCGCTACGCGACCGCGAACGCGCGATCGCCAAGGCGAACAAGGCCGCCGACGCTGCGACGGCTCGTGTCGACCACCGCCCCGCGGCGGGGCAGCCGGTGATCGCCGGCACGCGGACCATGAGCTCCGCATGGGTCGTCTGGACACAGCGCCTGTTGGCGGTCAGCGTGCTCGTGATCGCCGTGCTCGCGGTCGCGATCACCGCTCGGCTGCTGTAGCCGCTCTACGAACTCGCGATCGCCTGGATCGCCCGCACCGCAGCGGTGTCCTCGCTCGTGGCACCGGCGCCCCCGCCCCGCGACGCGAGCTCGAGGTCGGCGATCAGCTCCAGCGCGCGCTGAAGCTGCGCCGACCCGCTCGAACGGGCGTCGGCGATCAGCCGGTCGGCCGCCCGTGACGGCATCCGCAGCCCGCGCTTGATCTGGGCCGGCGGCTCGCCCCGATCGAGCGCCTGCGCGATCTCCAGAGCCGTCCGAACGCGCTGAGCCATCCAGTACAGGAGCCCCGGCACCCGCTCGCCCTGGGCGCGAAGCGTCAAGTAGACCCTTGTCGCGGCCTGCGCGTCCCCGGCGACCAGCGCGTCGGCCAGCGTCCAGGTCCGGCGCTCGGCCGACGGCGCGGCGATCTCCTCGACCTCGGCGGGACCGAGCTGCGCTCCGGGTCCCGCCCACAACGCGAGCTTCTCGAGTTCGCGCAGCAACCGCTGCTGGCGGTCGCCGACGCTCGCGATCAGCGCACGTGCGGCGTCGGGCTCGAGCTGCAAACCGAGATCGCGCGCGTGGCCGATCACCCACTTGGGCAGCTCCCACGACTTGACGCTCTCCTCTGCGCTGATGTTCCCACCCGCCTTGCGGACCGCCTCGTGGAGCCCGTTCGGGGCCTTCTTGCGGCTCTCCTCCCGGGCGAAGAAGGCAACCGTCGTGTCGGGCGCGATTGCCGCCATCGCCGCCGTGAGCGGATCGAGCTCGCGCTCCTTCCAGCTCTCGACGCCGTCGACGACGATGAACCGCCGACCGAGCGCGAACGTCATCGCGTTCAAGGCGGCCGCCACCGCCTCGGGGGTCGCGGCGTCGCCCTCGAACAACTCGACCCCGTTGGCGCCGCTCTCGGCCTCGGCCATCGAGCGCAGGTTCGCGCGCCGCTCGGCGATGCGGCCGTGGTCGTCGCCGTGGATCAGGTATGCGGCCTTGAAAGTGGGCATCGAGCGATCAGCGAACGACGACGTTAACAAGCTTGTCGGGCACGACGATCACCTTGGCGACCTCGTGGCCGTCGACGTGGGCCTGCACCCCTCGCGTCGCCATGCACAGCCGCTCGAGCTCATCGCGCGGAGCGCCGCTCTGGGCGATCACGCGATCGCGGACCTTGCCGTTGACCTGGCAGACGAGCTCGAACGTGTCGGACTGAAGCATGCTCGCGTCGGCTGCGGGCCACGGCTCCTCCCAGACCCGCTGCCCGGTGACCATCTCGTAGACCTCGGATCCCAGGTGGGGAGCAAACGGGAACAGCAGCGACGCCGCGGTCGCGACCGCGAAGCGCCGCGCGCCGAGCTCGGCGTCGAGGTGGTGGTAGACCTCGTTGACGAGCTCCATGATCGCCGCGATCGCGGTGTTGAACGTGAACCGGCCGGTCATCCCGGTGGTGACCTTGTCGATCGCCCAGTTGGCCTTGCGCACGAGCGTCAGCGCGTCGCCCTCGGCGCCGGCCGGCTGCTCTGCCGGCCCCGCGTCGCCCGACAGGCCGTCGCCCAGCCGCCACAACCGGCCCAGGAACTTGTGCACCCCGGCCAGTGAGCTCTCAGACCACGCGGCGTCCTGATCGGGCGGCCCGATGAACAGGACGTAGCAGCGCGCGGCGTCGGCGCCATAGCGATCGACGATCGGCATCGGGCTGATCACGTTGCCCGCTGACTTCGACATCTTGACGCCGTCGGGGCCGAGGATCATGCCCTGCGTGAACAGCGCCTTGAACGGCTCCTGGAAGCCCAGCAGGCCCATGTCGGCCAGCGCCTTGACGAAGAATCGCGAGTACATCAGGTGCAGGATCGCGTGCTCGACCCCACCGATGTACTGGTCGACCGGCATCCAGCTGTCCAGCACGTGGCGATCCCAGGGCGCCTTGTCGTTATGGGGATCGCAGTAGCGCATGTAGTACCAGCTGGAATCCACGAACGTGTCCATCGTGTCGGTCTCGCGGCGCGCCGGGCCCTTGCAGTTCGGGCACCTGACGTTGACCCAGTCCTCGGCCGCGGCCAGCGGCGAGCGGCCCTTGGGCTTGTAGTCGTCGACGTCGGGCAGCCGGACCGGCAGATCGCTCTCGGGCACCGGCACCATCCCGCAGCTCTCGCAGTAGATGATCGGGATCGGGCAGCCCCAGTAGCGCTGTCGCGACACCAGCCAGTCACGCAGCCGATAGTTGACCGACGCGTGTCCCTTGCCCTCGCGGTCGAGCCACTCGATGATCGCCTGCTGCCCGGCGACGGCATCCATCCCGCTGAACTCCCCGGAGTTGACGAGCCGCTCGTCGGCGGTGTGCGACACGAACGCCTCGCCCTCGGGGACCTCGCCGTCGACCGGCTCGACCACCTGGCGGATCTCCAGCCCGAACGCGACCGCGAAGTCGTAGTCGCGCTGGTCGTGGGCGGGCACGCCCATGATCGCGCCGGTCCCGTACTCCATCAGCACGTAGTCGGCGACGAACATTGGGATCTGCTCGCCGGTCACCGGATTGGTCACGGTGCGGCCCAGCGGCACTCCCGTCTTGGGCTTGTCGGCCGCCCCCCGCACCTCGACCGACTCGGTCAGCGCGCGGTTAACGTAGTCGTGAACCTGCTGCTCGTACTCCGTTCCGGCCGCCAGTCGTCCGACATCCGGATGCTCCGGCGCCATCACGAAGAACGTCGCCCCGAACAGGGTGTCGGGGCGCGTGGTGAAGACGGGATAGTCGATGCCGACCTCATCGCAACGGAACGTCACCTCGGCGCCGGCGCTGCGGCCGATCCAGTTGCGCTGCATCGCGGTGACGTGCTCGGGCCAGTCGATCGTCTGGAGGTCGTCGAGCAGCCGGTCGGCGTAGTCGGTGATCCGGAAGAACCACTGCTCGAGCTGGCGGATCTCGACCAGGTGGCCGCAGCGCTCGCAGCGGCCGTCGATCACCTGCTCGTTGGCGAGCACCGTCTGGTCGTTGGGACACCACTTGACTGCCGCCTCCTTGCGGTAGGCCAGCCCGCGCTCGTAGAGCGCCAGGAAGATCCACTGCGTCCAGCGGTAGTACTCGGGCTCGTGGGTGGCCAGCTCGCGTGACCAGTCGATCGAGATGCCCCAGGAGTTGAACGCTCGGCGGAACGCCGCGATCGACGCATTGGTCGAGTCGCGAGGACGCTCGCCGGTGTTGATCGCGTGGTTCTCGGCGGGCAGCCCGAACGCGTCGTAGCCCATCGGGTGCAGGACCCGGTGGCCGGTGCGCCGGTGAAAGTGCGCGATCGCGTCGCCCAGCGAGTAATTCTTCAGGTGCCCGATGTGGGGTTCGCCGCTGGGATACGGCAGCATCTCGAGCACGTAGGACTTCGGGCGCTCGTCAGTGCCGATGGGCTCGTTAGAGACCTCCCAGGTCCGCTCGCTCGCCCACAGCTTCTGCCACTTGGGCTCGATCTGCTTGGGGTCATACCGCTGGTCCGCCATACCTTTATGAGGTTACTTGCGCGGCTGCGAGGCTGCCTTGCCTGCCCGCGGGCGCGCCCCCATGTATTAACCTTGATGGACGACATCCGTCTATCCCGGGGCTATAGCTCAGCTGGGAGAGCGCCTGAATGGCATTCAGGAGGTCGCCGGTTCGAGCCCGGCTAGCTCCATTTCCGTCCCGCGGACACCCCATCCGGGGGGTATGTGTCGCGGCCGTGCGGTTACCGGCCGCCCGAGCATGGGAACATTCCGTCCATGACGACCGCGATACGTACGGAAGACCCCGCGATGCGTACGGAAGACCATCACGCGATGTCGCGTGCCACCAGGACCGCAAACCTGCTGGGCGTCGTGGTCCCCTTCGTGGGCGTGCTCGTCGCGATCGTGCTGCTGTGGAACAGCTGGGTTGACGCGACCGACATCGCGATCCTCATCGTGATGTATCTGATCACCGCCGTCGGCGTGACGGTCGGCTTTCACCGTCTGCTGACGCACCGCGCGTTTCAGACCTACCCGTGGCTCGAGCGGACGTTCGCCGTGATGGGATCGCTGTCGGTGCAGGGATCGGTCATGGACTGGGTCGCCGACCACCGCAAGCACCACGCCCACGCCGACAAGGAGGGCGATCCGCACAGCCCCCACGTCGGCCACGGCAGCGGGCTGGCCGGCCTGTGGCACGCCCACACCGGCTGGCTGCTCGAGACTCAGGGCCAGGCCGACTGGAAGCGCTTTGCGGCCGAGCTCTATGAGGACCCGCGGATGCGGCGCATCGGCAAGCGCTTTCCGTGGCTGGTGCTGGTCTCCCTGCTGATTCCGACGATTGCCGGCTACGTCCTGAGCGGCTTTACCTGGGAGGGCGCACTGCGCGGTTACATCTGGGGCGGCCTCGTGCGGATCTTCCTCGTGCACCACGTGACCTGGTCGGTGAACTCGGTCTGCCACTTCTTCGGCCGCCGCCGCTTCGACATCGAGGACCAGTCGACCAACGTGGCTTGGCTGTCGCTGCTGTCGCTGGGCGAGTCCTGGCACCACAATCACCACGCTTTCCCCCGTTCCGCGTTCCATGGCCTCAAGTCATGGGAGATCGACCCGTCGGGCCTGCTGATCTCCGGCATGGAGCGCGTCGGCCTGGCCTGGAACGTCGTCCGGATCACGCCCGAGCGCCAGCTCGAGAAGACCGGCATTCACGTAACGGCGCAATAGACTCGCCCCGGTGAACACGGGCGCGGGCAATTCTCCGGAGCTGCTCGAGCAGACCCGCGCATTCAACGCCGAGCTCGAGCGGCTGCTCGCGACGATCCCGGCGGTCAACACCGTTGCGCCCGAGGAGTCGCGGCGCGCGCGACGCGAAGGACTCGGGATCTTCCCTGCGCCGGTGTTCGTGCCCGAGGCGCGCTGGCTTGAGATCGAGGGTCCCGCGGGCCCGATGCTGCTGCGGGTGATCGCTCCGTCACGGCCGCCGACCGGCGTCTTCCTGCATCTCCACGGAGGTGGGTGGACGGTCAGCGCGAGCGACCTCCAGGACCTTCGGCTGCAGCGCCTTGCGCGCGACACCGGAATGAAGGTGGTCAGCGTCGAGTACCGGCTCGCCCCCGAGCATCCCTATCCGGCCGGGCCTGATGACTGTGAGGCTGCCGCGCTGTGGCTGGTCAGCGACGTCGGTCGTTCCGCCGTTGGGGTCGACGGGCCGCTTGCGATTGGCGGCGATTCGGCCGGCGGACATCTGGCCGCCTGCTCGCTGCTGCGGCTCCGCGATCGCCACGGCATCACCGGCGCGTTCGGCGCCGTCGTGTTCCAGTACGGGGCGTTTGACCTGTCGATGACGCCGAGCCAGCGGCTGTGGGGCGAGCGCAACCTGGTGCTGTCGACCCCGATCATCACCTGGTTCGCCGACCAGTTCCTGCCGGGAGTGGATCAGCAGCGAAGGCGCGATCCCGACATCTCGCCGTTGTATGCCGGGCTATCGGAGATGCCGCCCGCGATCTTCACGGTCGGCACCGCCGACCCGCTGCTCGACGACAGCCTGTTCATGGAGGCGCGCTGGCGCGAGGCGGGTCACGCGACCGAGTTGCGCGTGTGGGAGGAGGCGCCACACGGATTCCTGTCGCTGCCGATGGCCGTGTCCGACCTGGCACTGGCCGCCGAGCACGACTTCCTCGTGC
Source organism: Solirubrobacteraceae bacterium (assembly GCA_036000295.1). Classification (GTDB taxonomy): domain Bacteria; phylum Actinomycetota; class Thermoleophilia; order Solirubrobacterales; family Solirubrobacteraceae; genus Palsa-465. Next base: position 2,609 of record DASYFZ010000588.1, on the reverse strand, counting down.
GCACGCTCAGCCTCTGATTTGCCCGACCAGGCGATTCACGGATTCGCCAGCGCCCCGATGACCTCCCGCCACCAGGCCTGCTCGGCGTCGGTCGTGGCGAGGCGCAGCCGCCGGCGGGCGGCGTCCTGGAGCTGACCGGCCGAGCCGGTTGCCGTGATCGGGCCGGTGTAGGCGTAGCGGCCGTCCGACAGCACCACGAGCGCGCCGGGATGATCGCGTCGGGTTCGCAGCTGGTCGACCACCTCGAACTCGCCGACGCTCTTGGGGCGGGACGGGTCACCGTCGCCCTCCCCCCACGGCCGGCTCGAGAAGATCGCCGGAGCCGGTCCCGTCGAGACCGGCTTTGGCCGGGGTGGGCGCCCGAGGGGCCCGTTGCGCCAGCGGTCCAGCAGCGGCCTGAAGTCGACAGCCGCCTCCTGGCGGACGAGCACGTGCAGGTGATCGCCGGGCTCGATCCGGGTGGAGCCGCGCGGAGGCAGCGCCTGATCGCCGCGGATGATGATGTTCAACAGCGCGTCGCGCGGCAGGCCCAGCTCGCGGACCATCCGTCCGGCCGCGGCGTGGTCGGGCTCGACCACGAACTCGACCACCTCGGCGCCGAGGCGGCGGATCGCGGTCGACTCGATCAACGGAGCGGGCAGCGCCACTTCGGTCGTGGTCACCCCCAGCCACTTCGCAAACGGCTGGAACGTCGTGCCCTGGACGATCGTCGAGACCAGCACCGCGAAGAAGATGATGTTGAAGAACTCGTGGCTGTGCGGGACGCCGTCGATCACCGGGAAGATTGCGAGCACCACGGGCACCGCGCCGCGTAGTCCCGCCCACCCGAGCACCGCCCGCTCGGGAAGCGTGAACCCCGCGAACGCCGTCGCCACCATCACCGCGACTGGCCGCGCGACGAGCGCGACGATCAGCGCGAGCGTGCTCCCTTTGACGGCAACCGACCCGAGTTGATTCGGGAACACGAGCAGTCCCAGGACGAGGAACAGCACGAGCTGCGCGACCCAGGCCAGGCCGTCGTGGAACGTCGCGATCGTGCGCTGGGCGGGGGACGGCGCGCTCCCGATCGCAAGCCCGGTCATGTACACGGCCAGGAACCCCGACCCGTGCAGGACGTCGGCGCCTCCGTAGGCGAGCGCCCCGAACGCGAGCGACGCGACCGGATACAGGCCGGCGGACGGCAGCCGCGCGTGACGAAGCGTGAACACGGCCAGTGCCGCGACGACGGCGCCGATCGCCGCGCCGATTCCGAACTGGCGCACGAACAGGACGAGGAGGTCCGGGAGGCCGTAGTTGCGGTGCGTCGCCCAGTCGATGAATCCGATCACCAGCACGACCGCAACGGGGTCGTTGAGGCCGGCTTCCCCTTCCAGCGTTCTGGCCAGCCGTCTTCGCAGCGTCGAGCCGCGTAGCACGGCGAACACGGCGGCCCCGTCGGTCGAGGCGAGGATCGAGCCCAGCAGCAGGCCCTCGATCGTCGACAAATGGAACAGCGAGGCCGCTGCGAGACCGGCAATCACCCCGGTCACGACCGTCCCGACGACGGCCAGGCTGAGCGCCGCGCCGAGCACCGGGCGGATATCGCCCCACCCTGCCGCGAGCCCGCCCTCGAACAGGATCAGCGACAGCGCAACCACCCCGATCCGGCGGGCGAGGGTGTAGTCGTTGAACGAGATCCAGCCCAGGCCCTCGGATCCGATCGCCATCCCCAGCCCGAGCACGAGCACGAGGCCCGGCACGCGCAGTCGCCCGGCCAGCAGCGAGGCGGCCAGGCCCCCGGTCAGCATGGCCCCCGTGATCAGGAGGATCAGCCCGTCGCTCATCCTCGTAGTGTCCCGGCCGTCAGCTCGGGTGGTCGAGCGTGTCCAGTTCGCCCTGAGCGGCGGCGATCACCGTCCGCGCGACGCTCTCCCACGAGTAGTGGGCAGAGACCGTTGCCACGAGCGATGCTCGAGCGGTGTCACGGAGCTCCTCGGGCATCAGCAGCCACGTGATCAGCCTCGACGCGATTGCCTGGATCACCGGTCCCTGCAACGGGAATGAGACGAGGTCGCCCACCGGCACGGGCAGCTCGGCGGCGAGCACGCGCGACACCTCGGCGAGCCCCGAGTGGGCGGCGCTGATCGGCAGGGCCCCACACGCCGCCGCCTCGGCGGCGACCATCCCGAACGACTCGGGGAACGTGCTCGGCACCACCATCGCCTCGCACGCCGGGAGCACGTCCGCGACCTCGTCGTGCTCGAGCCGGCCGGTGAACACGACACGCTCGCGCATGGCGGCGGCGGCGATCATGTACCGCTCCCGGCCCTCGGCGCCAGCCTCGTCGTCGAGCCAGTCCAGGAACTCAGTGGCCATGCGCAACGCCGCTTTGGGGCCACCTTCGGCCGCGCGCCCCTGGGCGGCGAGCTCGCGCAGCGCCGTCAGGTCGCCTCGTGCCAGCGCGTCGACGATCCGCTCGCAGCCCTCGCGGTATGCGCCGAAGCCGACCACCGCGAGCCTGGCAGTGGGAACCTCGGCGAGCACCAGCGGCCACGCCAGCAGCAGCAGGTCGATGCCCTTGGAGACGATCAGCTTGCCGACGAATGTCACGAGGCGATCGCCGGCAGCGC
>DASYFZ010000579.1:0-1781 GCA_036000295.1 Solirubrobacteraceae bacterium | reverse complement strand
CCGTGCCGCCGTATGGATAGCCGCTGGCGCTGATCGCGGGCGCCGATCAGCCGTTCGGGCAATCGTGTCGTGCGACCGGCGCGCGCCCCGCATCGTTAGGAGCGCAGGCGCTGAGTCGTGCGACGCCCGGTCTGCGCTCGGCGGACCTGCACCTGACTGTTGTCGCACCCCAATACAGAAAGGCAATCGCATGTCCCACATCGGGAATCTTATGTCCCACATCAAATCTGACCTGACTGGTCCCGGAGCCGCGGGCACGGTCGACTCGCCCGATGGCGCGCCGCACGACACGATCGATGAGTGGGGCGTCTTTGCGTCCACGACCGAGGCGCTGACCCTCACGATCCTTACGGAGCTTCTGCGCCGCGCGGGCGAGCATCCCGAAGTCCCAAGTTCGGTGGCAGCCATCGTCGGCGGCGTGTACGCGGCCGAGCTGGACCACTGGCGGTTCACCAGTAAGCACTGGGATCCGGCCACCACGCGGTTCTGGATCCCGGACGGCTTTTACGGCGGCGAGGGCGACGCGCTCGACCTGACGGCGGTCGGCAAGGGAGTCGCGGCCGGCGAGCACCTGTTCGTCAACACGTACCTGCTCGGCGTCACGACGTTCGCAGCCGCCGGGAACTCCACGTACGCGCGCTACGCGGCCGAGCTTGCCGCGAACGAGTCCGAGCACCGCTTGCTCGGGCAGACGCTCGCCGGCGCAAACCCGCCCAACGACCTCGGATTCGCGGACTACGAATTCGATCGCGTTAGCGATATCGCTGCGGCTGCCCAGAGCGCCGGCTTCGGCTTCGGCGAGCAGGGGAGCGCCGCCGGTCGCGTCTACGACCTCCCACAGTCGCCGATCGCCCCGCCCATCCAGATCAGCTCGAACCAACCACGATAGGCCGAACGCGACGCAAGCCCGGTCTCGCAGGACCCAGGCCGCTTCAGCCCGGACGCGTCTACCGACCGCCCGGGCTGAACCGTTCCGGAAGCCCGGCCAGACGTATCCCGCGGTCGCGTCGGCCGGCCACCCTCGGCCATGGGTCGCTGATCGGGCAGCCTCGAGTCTGGCGGGGAGCGAGAGGAACCGAGCGTGATCGGCGCGACTGCTGTCTCGACATGCCCGCTGTGCACTACACAAACCTCCTGATCGTCGTCACGATCGGCCTGCTCGCCCCGCTCGCGCTCGGCTTCTTCCCGCGGTTCCGGCTGCCGGCGATCGTGCTCGAGCTCGTGCTCGGCATCCTGATCGGCCCGTCCGGGCTCGGGTGGGCCAGGGCCGACCTGCCCGTCTCGATCCTCGCTCTGATCGGACTGGCGTTCCTGCTGTTCCTCTCCGGCCTGGAAATCGACGTCGAGCGCCTACGCGGCCCGGTCCTCAAGCTGACCACGATCGGATTCGCGCTCTCGTTCGCGATCGCGATCACCCTCGGCCTCGGCCTGAAAGCAGGCGGATTCGTCAAATCGCCCCTATTCGTCGCGATCGTGCTCGCCGCCTCGTCGGTCAGCGTGATCTTCCCGGTCCTGAAGGACGCAAACGTCGCCAGCTCACGCTTCGGTCAACTCGTGCTTGCGTCGGCCTCCGTCGCGGAGTTCGGCGCGATCATCCTGCTGTCGCTCTTCTTCTCCGGCAAGGGCTCAAGCAGCACCACCGGGACGCTGATCCTGGTCGGCGTGTTCGGGCTGGTCGTAGCCCTGGCGGGCGTGGCAATCGCCGGTGCTGAGAGGTCCATCAGCCTCTCACACGTCCTCCGGCGGCTCCAGGACACCACCGCACAGATCCGCGTCCGCGC
>DASYFZ010000691.1:0-7863 GCA_036000295.1 Solirubrobacteraceae bacterium | reverse complement strand
CTGGCGAAGGTCGTGACCGGCAAGATCGTCCAGCTCGAGGGCGTGAGGCGGACCTCGACGATGGTGGCGTTCGAGGTCTACTCGCGCCACGACCTCGAGGCTCTGTTCTCGGTCGGTCAGTGACGTGAGCGCGCCCGGGCGACGCTGATCGCCCGGTCAAACGCATCGACCATCGCGTCGTACGTGTACTTCGAGACCGCGTCCTTCGCGCGCGAGCCCAGGCGCGACCGCAGCGGCTGGTCGCCGAGCAGCCGCTCGATCGCTCCCGCCAGGGCGTGCGCGTCCCCGGGGGCGACGACGAGTCCGGTTTCGCCGTCGACGACCAGGCCGCCCGCCGCGGCACCCACGGCCGTCGTCGCGATGACGGGCTTTCCCTGGTGCATCGCCTCGTTGCAGACCAGCCCCCAGGGCTCGCGAAACCGCGGTGTCGGGATCGACGGAAGCAGCGAGAACGACGAGGCCGCATACGCGACCGGCAGCGCCTCGCGCGGCAGCGCTCCCAGCAGCCGGGTACGGGGAGTGCCGGCCGTGCGGGCGGCGAGCGGGCCGTCGCCGATCAGCACGAGCGTCGCGTCCCCGCTCACCATCGGCCAGGCATCGAGCAGGACCGCCACCCCCTTCTCGGTCACCAGCCGCCCGACGTACAGCACCAGCGGGCCGTCACCCAACTCGTGCTCGGAGCGGAATGCGTTGATCTCGGCGTCGCTCACGGATCGGCCGAACAGATCAGCCTCCACCGACTGGGGCGCCACGAACACATCGTCGTCGTGGCCCCGGATCCCCGCCACGAACCGGCGCACGTGCTCGCCGTAGGCGATCACCGCGTCGGCGTCGCGGTAGATCAGCCGGATCATCGGCAGCGCCGCGGCGTGGGTCACCGATCGCGGCTGCGCCCACACCGACGCCCACAGCACGAACCGGCGCTCGAAGCGCCGCGCGCCCATGTACGCCGCCGGCAGCGTCGCGCCACCGGCGAACGGCGCGATCACGAGCTCGTAGTCACGCGCCGCCGAGAACGCCTCGCGCGCCCCGTTCAGCCGCCGTGCCGGAAATGGCGCGGCCGCGAGCTGCTCGTCCAGATCGCTGAACCACTCGGGGACGTACCGCTCGCCGCCGCCGAAGCAGAGCACCTCGAGCTGGTGGCGTTCGGCCAACCGCTGAAACAGCGGCATCCGATACCCGGTCAGATAAGTCGTCAGCAGCGCGGTTGCCACCGCGCACAAGCTACTCAGGACTGCGAGCCGCGACCGCGCTCGAACCAGATCCCGCGGTCTTTCCAGTCGTGGACCATCAGCACGCCGCCGGTGGCAAGGGTGGCGGCGAGCATCGGGCGCGGCGCCGCACCGTGGAATGGCGGAAGCGAGTCGGCGATCAGCCCGAGGAACGCGAATCCTGCGAGGACGCCCCCGGTTGCGCCGTGGTGGCAACGTTGGCCGAGAATCCACAGACGGCGACGGAGCGCGTCGTACTCGACGAGCTTGCCCCTGGCAGTTGTTGCGGGTGAATACATCTGATGGACCTCATCCTCAGCCCATTTAATCGGCCCCTATGCTCTTAACGTGAGGGTTCTGGCTCAACTTTCTGGAGTGTTAATCGCGGCGCTGGCAATCGGCGGCTGCGGCGGCTCAAAGCCCGCGAGCAGCACAACCGGCGCGGCGAGCCCGCCGGCGACGTCGAACACGTCGAGCACGTCGAGCACGGCGAACACGCCGACCACGACGAGCACGACGAGCACGCCGACGACCACGAAGACGCAGACGAGCACGGGCGCCAAGACGACGAAGACGACGAAGACGAGCACCTCGGGCTCGGGCGGCGTCGGCGTTGCGCCATCGTCGACGTCCGGGGGCGGCAGCTCACCGGGCACCAGCGTCAAGAAGCCAGCCGGCGGATCCAGCAACGCCCGCGTGCCCGCGACGTTCACGGTCCACGCGAGCGGGGTCAGTCCCGCAACCGTGTCCGCCCCGGCGTTCCTGGCCGTAGCGCTCACGGTCGTCTCCGGTGACGGCAAGCGGCACGCGGTCGCGGTCGTGCTCCCCGACGGCCGGCGCCTGCTCAACGTCCCGGCGAACGGCCGCGCGTCGACGCTGATCCCCGGGCTCAAAGCCGGCGCATACGCCGTCGACATCGACGGCAAGCCTCGCGCGGTGCTGCTGATCGGCGGGGAGCCGGGTCCCTAGTACTAGGCGATCCGCGAACCGACCGCTGCATCGCGGTCCGGACGCAGCAGCACAACGTCGAGCTCGTCGTCGAGCGCGCCGAGGACGAGCACCTCAGAGCGGACCGGCCCGATCTGGCGGGGCGGGAAGTTGACGACCGCGACGACAAGTGAGCCTTCGAGCTCCGCGCGCGAGTAGTGGGCGATCCGTGCCGAGGACTTCTTGGTGCCGATCTCGGGCCCGAAGTCGATCGTCAGCTTCCAAGCCGGCTTGCGCGCCTCCGGGAACTCCTCGACCGACAGCACGCGGCCGACACGCATGTCGACGGCCTGGAAGTGGTCGAAGTCGATCGACCCGTCGTCTACCACGTAAGGGCGCCGTGGTGCCGATGCCGGTGCTGCGGCGTCGCCGCGAACGAGTCCACCACCGGCGACGAGCTGGAGGCGGCACCGATCGGGTCCGTGGGAGAGCCGTTGGTGGCGGGCGGGGCGGCGGCGGGCGGCTGATCGGTCGGCGGCAGCGGAGTTGCGGTCGTCGGCGTGGTCGGCGTAGTCGTGGGATCGGTCGGAGTCGTCGCCGTCGGGCCGGTCGTCGTTGGCGTCGTCGGGTCAGTGGTCGTCGGCGCCGGTGTGGTCGTGGTCGGCGCCGGGGCCGTAGTGGCCGTCGGCGTGGACGACGTCGGCGTCGGCGAGGGCGGAAGCACCGTCGGGTCGGTCTGGGTCTGCTGACGCCCGGGCGGCTGCGTTGTGGCCGGCGTAGTCGTGGTGGCCGTCGGGGTCGTCGTCGTGGTGGCCTTGTCAGACGTCTTGCTGGCCGGCTTTGAAGCGGCCTGGGCGTTGTCGCGCGGCTTGGTGACGACGGCCTTCTTCACGGCCTTCTTGGGATGCACCTCGACGACGGTGCTCTGGAAGCTCTGCTGGGAGTGAGTCACCGGCGCAGGCGTCGGGGTCGGCGTGGCGACCACGGCCGCGTGGTGCTGAGTCGCGGCGACCTTGGTGTGCGCCGGGCGCTGTGAAACCTCGACCGCGCCCGCTGTGACCAGTGCGGCGGCGGCCAAGCCGGCGGCCGCCTTCGTCGCGATCGCTCCGACGCCGGCCGACAGGATCCCGCCCGCCGATCCGAACGTCGCGGTCGCTCCGGCGCCGGCCGCTGCGGTACCGCCGACCGCGGCAGCCTGTCCGGCCGCCCCGGCGCCGGTGGCGCTCGTGCCGGCGCCTGCACCGGCGGAGTGGCCGAGATGGACGAGCGCGAGCTTGCGAAGCACGAACACCATCGGGCCGATCGGCAGCAGCGCGGTGAGCGCCTTGTTGGTCTCGCGGAGCTGGACCTTGAAGCTCGAGCAGCGCTTGCAGGAGCGCAGGTGGCGGCGCACCAGCGAGCTGGGCCGGCGGCGCAGGCCTTCGGCAACCTCGCCGAGTTCGATGCGAACCTCGTCGCAGGACAGCAGACGTGCCTCGGCGGCCTCCGCAAGCGATACGCGCGCACGAACCAGCAGCGACTTGACGCTCGACACGGTCGTCTCCATCGCCTCGGCGATCTGCTCGTAGGACAGCGCGTCCATCTCGCGCAGCACCAGCGCGGTCCGCTGGGTCTCGGGAAGATCCTGGATGTCCTCGACGAGGACACGGAACTCCTCGCGCTCGTGGACCTTGTCGGCCGTGGTCGCGCCGTTGTCGGACAGGTGGACGTCCATCGAGTCGACGCCGACGGCCTGGATCCGGCGCAGGTGGTTGAGGCTGCGGTTACGAGCGATCCGGTACAGCCACGGCCTGACGTTGATCGGCCGGTCGTCGGCGAGGATCGCGTTGAACGCGGCCGCCATCACTTCCTGCAGCACATCCTCGGCGTCCTCGCGCGACCCGAGCAGGTGGCGGCAGAACGACAGCAGCCGCGATTGGTAGCGAGCCACGAGGACCTCGAACGCGGCGTTGTTGCCGCGGCGCACGTACGCGATCAGGCGCTCGTCCGATTGGAGCCTGAGCAGGGGGGAACGGCCGTGTAGGCCGATCCCGCGGGAGTATCTGAGTGTCGAAACTTCCACCGCGCGAGGGTCCTCGGTCGCTCAGACACGGTAGCAGCGAGTTAGTTGCGGTCCGCCGTCTCAGAACGTTCGCGAGAACACAACAGAAACACAACTTTTGTCGTTCCTACACGCGCGTAAGAACGGGGCGCAGCGGGAAGTACCCGGGGAGGGACTCGAACCCTCACGCCACTTGGGCAGTCGCTCTTAAGGCGACCGTGTCTGACCAATTCCACCACCCGGGCATGCACCTCCCGACAGTGCTCCAAAACTAGCGCCTGAGAATGATCTCGCCAACCGCGACAGGGCCGTCGCGCGGACTCCATCGGGGGCGCACGGAACACCGGAAAGTCCCGCCGTTGCGGCAGCTACAGGGCTGTCGGTTCAAAATTGACAGTGCGACAAACCCCTTGCTAGGTTCGATCGACTTCCAGGGAAACCCGGAAACGCACGAGCGGGAGGCGTTGGGTTTGGAGAGGTCTGCGCGCTGATGCGCAACTCGAGTTTGATCGGCAGGGTCGCGGCGCTTGCCGCGGTGGCAATCGCCATCGTGGCCGTTGTCGTCATCCTGCTCTCCGGCGGGTCGAGCTACCAGGTCAAGGCGATCTTCACCAACGCCAGCCAGCTCGTCCCCGGCGACCAGGTGCAGGTCGCCGGAAATCCGGTCGGGTCGGTTTCGAAGATCACGCTGACGCCCAGCGGCCAGGCCGAGCTCACGCTCACCATCGACAACTCCACTTATCAGCCGCTGCACCAGGGCACCGATGCCACGGTGCGCCTGGCGTCGCTGTCGGGCATCGCCAACCGCTACATCGACCTTCGCCTCGGTTCGGGAACGGCGGCCAAAATCCCCAACGGCGGCGTCATTCCGACCAGCGACACGACAAGCGCGGTTGACTTCGACCAACTGTTCAACACGCTCGACGGACCGACCCGCAAGGGCCTGCAGAACGTGATCCAGGGGTCGGGGGCGCAGTACGCGAACGCCGGCGCGAAGGCCCAGGCCGCCTGGCAATACCTCAATCCGGCGGTCGCCTCGAGCAGCCTTCTGTTCCGCGAGCTCAACCGTGACACGTCCAAGTTCACGAACTTCATCGTCAAGTCGGGCAACCTCGTCTCGGACATCGCCCAGCGTCAGTCCGACCTCAGCGGCCTCGTTGCGCACCTGAACACCACCACCCAGGCGCTGGCCGCCCAGCACACCGCGCTCGGCCAGTCGCTGCAGCGCCTGCCGGGCTTCATGCGCCTGGCGAACACCACGTTCGTCAACCTGCGCAGCGCGCTCGACGACCTGCAGCCGCTCGTCGATGCGTCGAAGCCCGTCGCTCCCAAGCTCCAGAAGCTGCTCGAGCAGCTCAAGCCGCTGGCCGAGGACTCCGTCCCGACGATCCGCGACCTCTCCAACATCATCAAGAAGCCGGGCGCCGACAACGACCTGATCGAGTTGACCAAGCTTGGCGTCCCGCTCGCGCAGGCAACCGTGCGCGACATCAAGGCCAACGGCAAGACCCGTCCCGGCGCCTTCCCGGTCTCGACCACGGCGCTGAACGACTCCACCCCCGAACTCGCCACCGCGCGCCCTTACGCGGTCGACCTGACGGGCTGGTTTGAGGGCTACACGCACCCCGGCACGATCGACGCCAACGGCGGCGCCAGCCGGATCGCTCCGGTCGTCGGCCTGGGCTCGATCGAGAACGGATCGCTGAACCTGTTCAGCAGCCTGCTCAACATCCTGCCGGGAAGCAGCGACCGCCTCTCCTTCGCCCAGCAGTCGCTGACCACCGGACAGGGCGACCGGTGTCCGGGGTCGATGGAGCGCGGCGCGCTCTACTACCCGGAGTCCGGGTTCCCCTGTAACCCCAACGAGGTCCCGACCGGCAAATGAAACGGATCCTCGTAAGCGCGGCGATCCTGCTCGCCATCGGCGCGTTCGTCGTGATCGCCGGCGGAGCCTCGAATAAAGACTCCGCGGCGGGCACCTACAAGGTCGAGCTCGACAACGCGTTCGGCCTCGTCTCGGGCGCCGATTTCAAGGTCGCCGGCGTCCGCGCCGGAAAGATCCAATCGATCGACCTTCCCCAGAACTGCATCGACGGCGGCGGCAATCCGACGTGTCACGCCCTGGTCACCGTGCAGGTCACGCAGAACGGCTTTGGAACGTTCAAGTCCGACTCCTTCTGCCAGTCGCGGCCGCAGTCGCTGATCGGCGAGTACTTCATCGACTGCCAGCCCGGTCAGTACGGCAAGACGCTCAAGCAGGGCTCCACGATCCCCGTCAGCCACACGGAGTCGACGATCCCCGCCGATCTCGTTCAGGACGTGATGCGCCTGCCCTACCGGCAGCGGTTCACGCTGATCATCAACGAGCTGGGCGCGGCGGTCGCGGGCCGCTCGGGCGACCTGCAGGGGGCGCTGCGCCGCGCGGTCCCGGCGCTGACCGAGACCGACAACCTGCTCAACCTGCTGGCCAACGACTCGCACACCCTCCAGCAGCTGACCGCCGACTCCAACTCGGTGGTCACCGCGCTCGCCAACAACTCCAAGCAAGTCAACCGCTTCATCGTCGAGGCGGGCAACACCGCGCGCGACACCGCCGCCCAGGACTCCAACCTGCGCACGTCGATCCAGCGCCTGCCGGGACTGCTCGAGCAGCTAAAGCCGGCGATGGCCAAGCTGGGCGCGGCCGCCGACGCCAACACGCCGGTGCTCGCCAACCTCAACTCTGCGGCCAAGAACTTCAACACGCTGCTACGCGACCTTCCGGCCTTCTCGAATTCCGCGTTGCCGGCGATCAGGTCGCTGGGCAAGGCTTCCGCCACCGGCAAGGTCGCGGTGCAGGCGGCCAACCCCACGATCAAGCACCTCAACCAGTTCGCCAAGCCCACGCCGGAGCTGGCGCAAAACCTCTCGATCGTGCTGCACGACCTCGACAACCGCAACCGGGCGGTCGAGCCCGACCCGCGCAGCCCGGGCGGAAAGGGCTTCACAGGCCTGGAGGCGCTCCTCCAGTACGCATTCATCCAGCCGCTGGCCATCAACACGTTCGGGCCGCTCGGCCACCTGCTCGCGGTCGACGCGTTCGTCAGCTCGAACTGCAGCCCGTACGCGACCCCCTCGACGATCGCTTCGACGATCAAGTCACAGGGCGTGGCCGCCGCGCGCTCGTGCTACTCGGTGCTTGGGCCCAACCAGCCGGGCGTGACCACGACCGACCCGACGAACCCGAAGGCGTGCGTGCCCGACCCCGGCGGCGCCCCTCCGGGCCAGAACGGGATCCCAACCAGCGCGTGCAAGCTGCAGGCATCCGCGGCGGCCGCCAGCCCCCGCAACGCGTCGGCCTCCAACGGCGACAGCGGCTCGCCCTCGAACACCGGCTCAACCAACTCGGCCGCCACCTCGGGTAGCTCGTCCTCGTCCGGAGGCGGGGGTGGCTCACCCTCGAGCGCCGCGCCGAACCCGGCATCGGCCATCCAGGGCGCGCTCGGTGAGATCTCGGCGGCGCTGGGCGGTGGCTCCTCGAGCTCGAGCAGCACCTCCACACCGTCGTCTGCGTCGTCGGGTGGCCAGACCCAGCAGCTCCTCAACTACCTCCTCGCGCCGTGAGAACCCGCTCCCAGCAATCCGCGTTCGCCAACCCGGTCCTGATCGGCGCGGTCACCGTGCTGATCGTGTTGATCGCGGTGT
>DASYFZ010000621.1:0-4251 GCA_036000295.1 Solirubrobacteraceae bacterium | reverse complement strand
AGGACGAAGCCAAGGACCACGTCAAGCAGAACCTCGCGGGCTACAAGACTCCGCGCGAAGTCGTGTTCATCGACGAGCTGCCGCGCAACTCGACCGGCAAGGTGCTCAAGCGCGAGCTCGCCGAGCACGACGACTCAGAGTCTCAAGAGGTCTCGCAGCACTAAGAAGGACAAAACCTCCTAGCGGGGTCCGCAAGCGCCCGGAGTCGGTAGCCTGCCGCTCCTCCATCCATGGATTCCAACCGCGGGAGGTATGAGTCATGGAGACAGGCAAGGGAGGATCCCCTGCGCGTAAATGCGCGCTGACGCTCGCCGTTGCGGGCGCCGCGCTGATGGCTGTCGCCGCGCCTGCGGGGGCGGCGTCCAAAGCAATACGGCCGGCCGCTCCGCGGCTCGGCTCCCACGTGGCGTTCGGATGCGCCAATCCGGCCAACCACGGACGGGCGTCCGGCGTGCTGGGCGCTGCCCGTGTCAGCGTCGGCGGCGCCGTGCGTTGCTTCTCGCAGGCGATCGCGCACGGCCGCAGCGAAGGCCCGCTGGTCATGGCCGGCCCGACCGGCCTCGGGCCGTCGCAGATCCAGTCGGCCTACAAGCTTGCCGGCCTCTCGTCGGGCGGCAAGACAGTCGCGATCGTCGACGCCTACAACGACCCGAAGGCGGCGTCGGACCTGGCGAAGTTCCGCAGCACCTACGGCCTGCCGGCGTGCACGACGGCCAACGGCTGCTTCAAGCAGGTCAACGAGCAGGGCGCGACGTCGCCGCTGCCGTCGGGCGACTACGGCTGGGCCGAGGAAGAGAGCCTCGACCTCGACGCCGTCTCATCGGCGTGCCCGGACTGCAAGATCCTGCTGGTCGAGGCGAGTTCGGCGAACACCGCCGACCTGGTCGCGGCCGAGGACACGGCCGCCAAGGCCGCCGGGGTTGCGTCGGTGTCAAACAGCTGGGGCGGTAGCGAGGACTCGTCGATCCTCGGCGAGGACACGCACTTCAATCACCCCGGAGTCGCGATCACCGCAAGCTCCGGCGACAGCGGTTACGGGGTCAGCTGGCCCGCGTCGTCGCAGTACGTGACCGGCGTCGGCGGCACGACGCTGACGACCACGAGCAACGCCCGCGGCTGGAGCGAGACTGCGTGGTCAGGCGCGGGCAGCGGGTGCTCTGCCTATGAGCCAAAGCCGGCGTGGCAGACCGACCCCGGCTGCAGCAAGCGCACGGTCGCCGACGTGTCGGCCGACGCCGATCCCAACAGCGGGCTGGGCGTCTATGACACGTACAACAACTGCGGCACGAGCTCGTTCTGCGACCGCCTGATCGAGGCGGGGATCGCGCAGGGGCTCGACGGCTGGGCGCAGGTCGGCGGGACGAGCCTGAGCTCGCCGCTGATCGCCTCGGTGTACGCGCTTGCGGGCAACGCAGCGACGGTCACGGCGGGGAGCTATCCCTACAGCCACACGAGCTCGTTGTTCGACGTCACCAGCGGCTCCAACGGCACTTGCTCGCCGTCGTACCTGCGCACCGCCGGGCCGGGCTACGACGGCCCGACGGGGCTTGGCACGCCGAACGGCACGACCGGGTTCTAACGCAACGGTTCCAGCGGGGAGCGGCGGTCCGGATCCGGGCCGCCGCTACCCGTGCCTGCCGATGAACGCCAGCATCCGCCGCCACGCGTCGTCGCACGCCTCGGCGTACTGATCGAAGCGGCGGTCGAAGAATGAATGCGGCGCGCCCGGATACACGTGGATCTCGTGCTCGACGCCGGTCTCGTCCAGGCGCTTGTCGAACTCCTGCACCTGGTCGACCGGGATCGCCTGGTCCTCGCCGCCGAACAGCCCGAGCACCGGGCGCTTGATCGACGACGCGCGGTCGAGCGGCCCGTCGGTGCCGAAGCGCTCGCCGGTGAGGATCCCGTAGAAGCCGACCACGCCGGCGAGCTCGTCGCTCAGCTTGGCGGCTGCCAGGAACGAGAGAAAGCCGCCGAGGCAGAACCCGACGCTCAGCACCGGCCGGTCGCCGGTGCGCTCACGCAGCGCGGCGATTGCGGCGGCCACGTCGGCGTGTACCTGCGGGACCTTGAGCTGCTGGACGTGCGGCATGTACTCGAACTCCTCGCCGCGCGGCCCCAGGCCCGCGCTGCGGCCGAAGTAGTCGATCGCGATCGCGTGATGGCCGGCCTGCGCAAAGCGCTCGGCAAGCTCGGAGTAGAACGGGTACAGCCCGCGGACGTCGGGCAGGATCACGACCCCGGCGCCGCGGTCCTCAGGTGCCTCTGCGAGCGCCGCCGAGAAGCGCGTTCCGTCCGCTGAGGTCAGCTCGAGCAGCTCGGCCCCGGCGCCGCCGGCGATCGGGGCCAGCAGCAGGTCCGTTGGTGGCGCCGGAGGGCGCGCATCGAATGAGAAGCACATGTCGGGGAGAATAGGCCGATGACCGACTCAGCTATCCAGGCGGCCGACCCCGCCACGTTCCGCGCGCAGTTCCCGGTGTTCGACCGCCTCTCGTACCTGAATGCCGGCACCGAGGGCCCGGTCCCTGCCCGCTCCGCGGAGGCGGCCCATCGCAGGGTCGACCTCGAGACGCTGCAGGGCCGCTGCGGCAAGCCGTACTTCGACGGGCTGATGGGCTTGCGCGATCGGGTCCGCGAGGCCTACGCCGGCGTGATCGGCGCGCCCACCGCCGACGTCGCGTTGACAGGCTCGACGACCGACGGGGTCAACACGGTGATATCCGGGCTTGACCTCCGCGCCGGGGACGAGATCCTCACGACCGAGGAGGAACATCCGGGGTTGCTGGGCCCGCTCGGACGAGCAAAGCTGCGGCCCGGCGTGACGGTGCGCGAGGTGCCGTTCGGCGAGATCGCCAACGAGGTAAAGTCCTCGACGCGGCTCGTCGCCTGCTCGCACGTTTCCTGGGTCAGCGGGCAGATCGTCGACACCGAGGCGCTGGCGGCGACCGGAGTGCCGGTACTGCTCGACGCCGCCCAGGCGATCGGCGCGATCCCCGTGGACGTCGAGGAGCTCGGCTGCGCGTTCTACGCCGCGTCGGGTCAGAAGTGGCTGTGCGGGCCGGAGGGCAGCGGCTGCCTGTACGTGCGCGCGGAGCACCTCGACGACCTGCTGGTCCCGTGGCCCGGCTACAGCTCGATCGCCGATCCGCAGCGCGCGCTTGAGTTCGAACCCGCGGAGGGCGCCGCGCGCCTGGACCACGGCTTTCCGACCGGGATCCGCAGTGCTTGGACGCTGGCCTCGCTGGAGGTGTTCGAGGAGGCGGGCTGGCCGTGGGTCCACGAGCGCGCCGCGTCGCTGGCGGCCTCGCTCGCCGACAAGCTGCGCGAACGCGGGCTCGAGGTGCTCGAGCGAAGCCGCTCCACGCTGGTGTCGTGGAAGTCGGCCGACGCCGAGGGCGACGTGCAACGCCTCGCCGAGGAGGACATGGTCGTGCGCTTTATCGCCGCGTTCGGCGTCGTCCGTGCGTCGGTTGGGGCGTGGTGCTCGGAGGAAGAGCTCGAGCGCCTCGCCGGCCTGGCCGCCGCTTAGCCCGCGAGGATGCGCTGTGGGTGCGTGTAGACGTTCATCCGCCCGCGCCGGGCAAACCCGCACAACGTCAGGCCGCGATCGTCGGCCAGCGAGATTGCCAGTGAGCTGGGGGCACCGACCCCCACGAGGATCGGCGCACCGGCGACCGCTGCCTTCTGCACGAGCTCGAACGACAGCCGTCCGCTGACGCACAGGATCCGCTCGCCCAGCGGCACGAGCCCATCGAGCAGCGCGCGGCCGATGACCTTGTCCATGGCGTTGTGGCGTCCGACGTCCTCGCGGGAGTGCAGCAGTTCGCCGCCAGCGGTGAACAGGCCGGTGGCGTGCAGTCCACCCGTTTGCTCGAAGGCGGGCTGCTCGAGGCGGTTGGGCAGATCGGCGACAAGCGATCGCGCCACCGAGGGGCCTTCGGGCAGCGGCGCGCTGTGCACCGCGACCTCCTCGAGCGCCCCTTTTCCGCACACCCCGCATGACGACGTCGTGTAGAAGCGCCGCTCGCCGGGGTCGTGCGCCAGCGGACCACGCACATCGACCGTGTTGGCTGCGAAGTCCTCGGTCAGGCCGGCCTCTCGCGGCCCGTCGATCAGGCCTTCGCCGTACAGGAACCCCAACGCGAGCTCCTCGTCGTGGCCGGGCGTGCGCATTGTCACCGCGAGCGGGCGGCCGTCGACCCGGATCTCCAGGGGCTCCTCGACGGCGACCGTGTCTGACGTCCCGTCGTG
>DASYFZ010000620.1:0-5284 GCA_036000295.1 Solirubrobacteraceae bacterium | reverse complement strand
GCCACCCGCGAGCGCCGAATGGTTCTCCTTGATCAGGATCGCGTCGTACAGCCCGGCCCGGTGATTGGTGCCGCCACCGGCGGCGACCGCGGCCTTCTCGAGCGCGCGAAGCCCCGGCGTCGTCTTGCGCGTGTCGAGGATCTTGACGCCGGTTCCCTGCACCGCCGCAACGCAGCGGGCAGTGAGCGTGGCGACGCCCGACAGTCGCTGCAGGAAGTTCAGCGCGGTCCGCTCCGCCGTCAGGATCGCGCGGGCGCTGCCTTCGATCTGCAGCACCGGCCCCCCGTCGCGCCACACGCCCTCATCCACCAGTCGCTCGATCGCCAACTCAGGGTCGAGCGAGCGGAACGTCTGCTCCGCGGCATCGAGCCCGAACACCACCCCCGGCGCCTTCTGGGTGATCGTCGCCCGAGCGCGCGCATCGGCCGGCACCGTTGCCGCGGTGGTCACGTCGCCGTCGCCCACGTCCTCGGCGAGCGCGCGGGCAACGAGGTCTCCGATCATGGTCTGAGCCATCGACCGCTCAGGATAGAGTCGCGCGATCATTCACCAGACCATGGGGGGTCCATGAACTGCAGGCTTGCGGCTGTGGGAGTGTCGTGCGCGATGATCGCGTCGGGCGCCCTGCCTGGACCGGCAGCCGCGCGCACCCACCTGGTCTGGGCCGGCGGAACGCCCAGCTTTCAGAAAGCGCTGCACGTGCGCTATCAAGCCGAGGCCAACGACTTCTTTCCCCACCAGGTGACGATTCACCAGGGCGACACGATCGAATGGCAGGGGATGTCGATTGCCTTTCACTCGATCGACCTTCCGAGCAAGGGCGGAACCGACCTCCCGTTCATCATGCCCACGGACACGACCGCGGCCGGCATCACCGACTTCGCCGGCAACCCGTTCTGGTTCAACGGCCAGCCCAACCTGGCGTTCAACCCAAAGCTGTTCGCGGCCAGCGGGGCCCAAACCTACGACGGCAGCGCGCGCGCCGATTCGGGCCTGCCGGTCGGCAGACCGGGGGCGTTCAAGCTGACGTTCACCAAGCCCGGCACCTACGCGTACTACTGCGACCTGCACTACGGCATGCGCGGGATCGTGGTCGTGACTCCCAGCGTCACCAAGATCCCGACCCAGGCTCAGGAAATCGAGACGATCACCGCACAGCAGTCACGCGACACAAAGGTCGCCAAGGCGCTCGCCCACACGCGAGTGAGCGGCGGCGTCAGCGTCGGCGTGTCGGGCAAGGACAGCGTCGAGGTGCTGGCGATGTTCCCGCTGACGCTGCACGTGCGCGCCGGCGCCACGGTCTCGTTCACCGCCCCCACGACGACCGGCGAGATCCACACGGCGACCTTCGGGCCGTCCGACTACCTGAATCCGCTCAGCACCTCGATCACGAACCCGACGCCCGCCGCAACCGTCGTCTATCCGAGCTCGGAACTCGGCGCGATCCAGGTCCCGGGGACGCACGGCAACGGGTTTGCCAACTCCGGCGGGCTCGACCGCGGCGACGACGCGCCGTTCAGATCCCAGGCGAAGTTCACGTTCACTGCACCGGGGACGTACCACTACGTGTGCCTGCTGCACCCGTTCATGCGCGGCACGATCGTGGTCTCACCGTGACCGACTGAAGTGCGAGGCTTGCGGAGTGTGCTGGCCGATGATTAGGGTGCGCGGAGTGCGAGACCCGGAAGTCGGCAGGCAAGGACGCAGAAGCCGACGCGCAGCAGCGCTGCGCGAGGGTTCGAGGACGCAGCATGGCGGCCGGCCGGAGCCGCAATGCGGGTGCCGTGATCGCCGGCCGGTGCACTGATGCATGTCGTAGTCGGGATCCTGTGCGTCGCGCTACTCGCGGTGCTGCTCGTCGAGTACTTCGTCGTGTTCCTGCTTCCACGCCGCGTCAAGCGCGACCCCGCGATCGCCCGGGGGCTGCTGCGCTCGATGTGGATCCCGTGGCGTGCGACCGCGCAACGCCTACCGCCGGTGGCGGCCGACACGATGCTCGGCGTCTACGGTCCCCTGGGACTGCTCACAGTGCTGGGAACGCTCAGCCTCGGCGTGGTGCTGTCGTTCGCGGGCCTTCACTGGGCGTTTTCCACGAACCTCGGCGGAGCGCACGCAGCCGGCTTCTGGCAGGACCTGTACTACAGCGCCGGCACGTTCGTCAGCGCGTCCACGCCCGAGGCTCCGCGAGACGCGATCGGCAAGATCCTCCAGATCGCCTGCGCCGCCGGCGGCTTCGGCGTGCTGTTCATCGCGATCGGATACCTGCCGGCGTTGTTCCAGGCGTTCTCCGGCCGGGAGACCGCGGTCTCGAGGCTCGACGCGCGAGCCGGATCGCCCCCGTGCGCGGCGACGCTGCTGGAGCGTTCCGGAATGCACGGCGGATGGCACGAGCTCAACGACTACCTGCGCGAGTGGGAGCCGTGGGCGGCGGAGCTGATGGAGACCCACCTGTCGTACCCGATCCTCGGCTATTTCCGCTCCCAGCACATCAACCAGAACTGGCTGGCGGCGCTCACGACCGTGGTTGACGCGTCCGCCTACGCCGTCGCCTACGGGCCGCCTGAATCCCTCGGCGCGGCCGAGCTTGTGTTCCGCGTCGGCCGCCACACGCTCGCGGACCTGGCCTTCGCGTTCACGCGCAGGCGAGGCGCCGACGCCACCGGTCCGTCCGAGAACAGGCTGACGCCCGACGGCCTGCGCGAGCTGCACGAGCTTCTCGAAGGCTCGGGGCTGCACTCCGAGCCCGACCCCGAAGCGGCCGAACGCCTCAACGAGCTCCGCGGGAGCTACGAGCCATTCGCGGTGGGAATCGCCAACCAGCTCGCGCTGAAGCTGCCCGGCTGGCTGCCCGACGGCGAGGTGCGAGAGAACTGGCGGGCGTCGACCGGGCACCACCACCGCATCGTGCCGTAGTGCGCTAGTCGCGTTCGACGAGCACTCGGAGCGTGCCGAAGTCCGGGTCTGCCGCCCCGTGGAGGCGTGCGCCTGCCAGGGTCAGCTCGCGAAGGTAGGCGACGACGTCGGCGGTGACGCGCTCGCCCGGCAGCAGCGACGGGACGCCCGGCGGGTAGCCGGCGATCGACTCGCAGGAGATCCGTCCGATCGCCTGGTCGACGGGCACCGTCTCGCCCTCGCCCAGGAACGCCTCACGCGGCGAGATCACGGTTTCGTGGCCGAGCTCCGACAGCGGGCGGTCGAGCGGCGGGGCCTCGCCGGGCCGGGCGATCCGCCTGACCGTTTCAGCGAAGTCGTGCGCGAGGCGCAGCAGCGCGTCGACTGGCTGTCCGAGCCCGAGCACCAGCACCAGCGTGGCGTGCGTCGCCAACTCCACGTAGATGTCGTAGGAGGCGCGGAGCGCGGCGGCGACCTCGTAGCCGGTGCAGCCCGTCTCGCGCACGTCGATCACGATCCGCAATGGATCCTTGGCGACGATGCCGGGCCTTCCAACCATCGCTTCACCCAACGTCGCGCAGCCCGGCACGGCGTCGATCGCGGCACTCGCGACGCCCGCTGCCTCGATCGTCGAGTCAAGCAGCGCTTCGCCGTGGACGGCAAGCTGGCGCCGTGCCGCATCCAGCGAAGCCATCAGCAGCGAGCTTGGGCTGGTCGAGCGAACGAGCCGCACGGCGCGCCCGACGGCGTCGACGTCGATCCTGCCGCCCGGGCCGACCATCAGCATCGCCGACTGGGTCAGGCTGCCGACGATCTTGTGGGTCGAGGCGAGCATCGCGTCCGCGCCCAGGTGCAGCGGCGAGGGCGGCAAAGCCTCGTGAAAGCCGAAGTGCGAGCCCCACGCGTTGTCGACGACGAGCGCCGCTCCGGCGCGGTGCGCGACCTCCGCGCAGCCCCCGACGTCGGCTGCCATTCCGTAATAGGTCGGCGACACGATGAACGCGACCCGCGCGTTCGGTGCTCTCGCGAACGCCTTCTCGAGCGCCTCCGGGGTGACGCCGTGGGCCATCCCCAACTCGGTGTCGTACTCAGGCACGACGAACGCCGCGGCGCCGCCGCTGAGGATCAGCCCGTCGATCAGGCTGGCGTGCGAGTTGCGCTGCAGAATCACCTCCGCGCCAGGAGGGGCGAGCGCCAGGCAGAGCGCATGATTGCCCTGGGTCGCGCCGTTGGTGAGAAACCACGTCCGCTCAGCGCCGTACGCCTGCGCCGCGAGCGTCTCGGCGCGCTCGTAGGGCGTGGGCGACGGCCCCGCGTCGATGCCCTCGATGTCCTGCGGCACGTCGAGCAGCAGAGCGCGCTCGCCGATCGCCGCAAGCAGCCCCGGATCGACCCCCTCCCCGCCCTTGTGGCCGGGCACGTGGAAGCGCAGCGACCCGCGGAACCCGTACGCGGTTACTGCCTCGAGGTACGGCGCGGTCGGCTGTGCCGGCGGCTGCCGGGGCTCGTCGGTCGTCACTTCGCGGACTTCAGCAGATACGCCCGGATGAAGCCGTCGAGGTCACCGTCGAGCACGCGCGCCGTGTCGCCCATCTCGAAGTCCGTGCGGTGGTCCTTGACCATCGAGTAGGGGTGCAGGACGTAGGAGCGGATCTGCGAGCCGAAGTTGACGTCCTGCGCCTCGCCGCGCTCCTTTGCGATCTCCTCGCGCCGCTTGCGCTCTTCGAGCTCGAGCAGCTTGGAGCGCAGCATTGTCATCGCCTCGGCCTTGTTGGAGGATTGCGAACGCTCGTTCTGGCACTGGACGACGATCCCGGTCGGCTTGTGCGTGATCCGCACGGCCGAGTCGGTCTTGTTGACGTGCTGTCCGCCGGCTCCGCTGGCGCGGTATGTGTCGATCTGCAGGTCGTCGTCGTCGATCGCGATGTCATCGATCTCGCCGACGACGGGTGAGACCTCGACCCCCGCAAAGCTCGTCTGGCGCCGGTGCGCGGCGTCGAACGGAGACAGGCGCACAAGGCGGTGCACGCCTTTCTCTGAGGCGTACAGGCCGTAGGCGTTCTCGCCCTTGACGATGAACGTCGCCGACTTGATCCCGGCCTCTTCACCGGGCGACGCCTCGAGCAGCTCGACGTCGAACCCGCGCTTCTCGGCCCAGCGCATCTCCATCCGCAGCACCATCTCGGCCCAGTCCTGGGCGTCGGTGCCGCCCGCGCCGGCGTTGACGGTAACCAGCGCATCGCCGCCGTCGTACCGGCCCGAGAACAGGCGCGCCTCCTCGAGCTCATCGAGACGAGCCTGGACGCTGGCGATCTGCTCCTCGAGCTCGGATGCGATCTCCGGGTCCTCCTCGGCCAGCTCGGCGAGCGGTTCGAGGTCACCGACGTCGCTC
>DASYFZ010000407.1:0-1641 GCA_036000295.1 Solirubrobacteraceae bacterium | reverse complement strand
TCGAGCGCGTAGGCGAGCAGATCTCCGGAATCCTCCAGCGGGCGCACGACACCGCCGAACAGATCACGGCGCAGTCGCGCAGCGAGGCGGAGGACCGCCTCGAAGAGGCGCGCCACGAGGCGGCGCGGATCACGGCGTCCGCCGAGCAGCGGCTCAAGGACCTCGATGCCGAGACCGATCGGATCTGGGCCGAGCGCCAGCAGATCGTCGAGGACACGCGCGAGCTTGCTCGCCAGCTGACCGGCCTGACCGACTCGGCCGCCGATCGCTTCCCGGCCGCGGACGAGACGCCGGGCGTACGCGCCGGGGGCCTGCTCGGGCTGTCCGAGGAAGGTCAGAGCCCGGTAGCGGCAGAGCCGGCCGTGCCCGAGATCGAGGACGAGCCGGCCTTTGCGAAGGACGAGCCGGCCTTTGCGGAAAACGAGCCGGAGTACGCCGCGGACGTCGGCGAAGCGGAGCTCGATGACGAGCACCCTGACGACACCGAGCCGACGGCGATCATCGACTTCAACGCAGAGTCGGCCGAGCCGCGCGACGACGACACGCGGCCGCTTTCCTGAGCAGCCGCACCCCAGGCCGATGAGGATCATCGATCTCATGCACCTGGGTCGCCCGCGCGTGATCGGCTGCTGGCAGGTGGGCGACGTGCTCGTCGACCCCGGACCCGAATCGTGTCTGCCGACGCTGCTCGAGGAACTCGGCGATGACCAGCCGCGCGCGCTGCTGCTGACCCACATCCATCTCGACCATGCCGGCGCCAGCGGCGCGCTCGTGAAGCGTTGGCCCGACGTTGAGGTCTACGTTCACAAGCGCGGTGCGGCGCACTTGATCGACCCGTCGCGGCTAATGGTGAGCGCGAGCCGGCTGTACGGGGACGACATGGATCGCCTGTGGGGCGACATGACCCCGGTGCCGGAGCGCAACCTCCGGGTGCTCGACCAGGGCGGCACCCTGCTCGACGGGCGCTTTGAATACATCTACACACCCGGACACGCCTCGCACCACGTGAGCTACCTCAATGACGGAACCGCGTTCGTCGGCGACGTCGGCGGCGTGCGGATCAACGAGTCCTCGCTTACGGTCCCGCCGACGCCGCCGCCGGACATCGATGTGGAGGCCTGGCACAAGTCGATCGGGCTGGTCCGGGAGTGGCAGCCCGAGCGCCTGGCGATGACCCACTTCGGCGCCAGCACCGACGTCGACGAGCAGCTCTCGGAGGTCGGACGGCGCCTGGACGACTGGGCCAGGCGGGTGGGGGAGACCGAGGTCGAGGAGTTCGTGGCCTCGCTGCGCGAGGAGATCGTCGACGGCGCCTCCGATCCGGACCTGCTGGCGACCTACACGCAGGCCGCGCCGCCCGAGCAGCTGTACGCCGGCCTCGAGCGATATCTCAGAAAACGCGCGGAGTCGACTCCTGACACGCGGGTATCCTGACTGCGAGATGTCGCAGACGGTTGAGCTGCCTCGCGTCGGGGGTCCGGCCAGCGGACTCGGGGGGCTGTGGAGGGTTGTCGTCCTCAACGACAACCACAACACCTTCGATCACGTCGCCGAGACGCTCGCGCAGGTCATCCCCGGCGTGAGCCTCGCCGAGGGCTACAGGTTCGCCGACCGGATCCACCACAGCGGCTGCGCGATCGT
>DASYFZ010000548.1:0-3625 GCA_036000295.1 Solirubrobacteraceae bacterium | reverse complement strand
GGCTAGCATCGAGTTCGAGCACGTCACCAAGCGCTACAAGGACGGCTTCGAGGCGGTCAGGGACATGAGCCTCGAGGTTCGGGACGGCGAGTTCATGATCCTGGTCGGCCCGTCGGGCTCCGGCAAGTCAACCGCGCTACGCATGGTCGCGGGTCTGGAAGACATCACCGACGGCGAGCTCAGGATCGGCGGCGAGCTCGTCAACGATCTGGCCCCCAAGGACCGGGGCGTCGCGATGGTCTTCCAGAGCTACGCGCTTTACCCGCACTTGACCGTGCGCGAGAACATGGGATTCGCGCTGAAGCTAGCCAAGGTTCCACGCCGCGTGATCGATCGCAAGGTGATCGAGGCAGCGCGGATCCTCGACCTCGAGCCGCATCTCGACCGCAAGCCGGCGAACCTGTCGGGCGGGCAGCGCCAGCGCGTCGCGATGGGCCGCGCGATCGTCCGCAGCCCGAATGCGTTCCTCATGGATGAGCCGCTGTCGAACCTCGACGCACAGCTGCGCGTGCAGACGCGGGCGGTGATCGCGCGGCTCCAGCAACAGCTGGGCATCACCACGCTGTACGTGACGCACGACCAAATCGAGGCGTTGACGCTGGGGGACCGGATCGCGGTGATGCGCGCCGGCGTGCTCGAGCAGGTCGGTCCCCCCGGGGAGATCTACGGCCGTCCGGACAACCTGTTCGTGGCGGGCTTCATCGGCTCGCCAGCCATGAACTTCCTGCCCGGGCGTGTCGAGGGCGAGAGGCTGCGGACCCCGATCGGCGAGATCGACGTTGCGGATCGACTCCGGCCCGGGCTGGCTTCGGCTCGGGGCGCTGCCCGGGCGTCCGTGATCGTGGGCATCCGCCCCGAACACTTCGAGGACGCCATGCTGGTCGGTGATCGGCCCGACGGCCACACCTTGAAGGCCACCGTCGACGTGCTCGAGTCGGTTGGATCCGAGTACTACGCGCACTTCACGGTCCCGTCCGAGCCCCTGCCCGCCATCGCATTAGGTGCGGTCATCGAGGACCACGGCTCCGCTGACGCTCGACGCTTGCGCGACGGCGTCGCGATGGTGGCACGGCTCGGCCGAGCCAGCCGGGTCAGGCAGGGTCAGCAAGCCGAGCTGTGGGTCGACACCAGCCAGGTGCACCTGTTCGATGACCAGACTGGGCGCAACCTGCTGACCAAGGACGGGGAAGCGGCGTCGCTTGCACCCGTCGCCCCGCGCCGCGGCCCGACGACACGGCCCCGCGGCGCCTGTGGCGCAAGCTTGCCGCAGGTCGGCGAGAAAGGGACGGGTGGACGATGAGATGGAAACCACGTAGGCGGTCGATCAGGAAGCGGAACACCGTGGACCTGGCCATCGATGCATACGTGTCGTGGCGCGAGGAATGCGGTGCGGTGCGCAATGCTTATCTCGCCTGGAGGCATGCCCCCGCGGCGGAGGCGGCGGTCGCGTTCGACGCGTACGAGGCGGCCCTTGACCGCGAGGAGGTCGCGGCCGACGTCTACGCGGAGTTGGTGAGCCGGGTCGGTCACCTGGCCGAGATCGGCCTCGCCCGCCAGCTGGCATACCTGTCGAGCGTTCCCGGGACGTAGCCGTGAGGGGAATGCGGACAGGGTCGCGACCGAAACCTTCCTGGCAAGGGCCTGCCGCCGGTGACGGGCTGCACACCGCGTTTGTGTTCTCGGGCGGCGCGAGCCTCGGAGCGTTGCAGGTGGGAATGCTGCAGGCGCTTTACGAGCGCGGCATCGCCCCCGACCTGCTCGTCGCCACCTCGGTGGGTGCGCTCAATGCTGCCTTCGTCGCATCGCGACCACAGACGGTGACGACGGCGCGTGAGCTCGGCAGGGTTTGGCGCAACCTCCAGCGCGACGACATCTTCCCCGTCAGCATGGGCGCGCTCGTTGGGGGCTTGTGCGGCCGACGGAACCACCTGGTCCCAGATCGCGGGTTGCGCCAGCTCGTGCGCCGCCACCTCGAGTTTGATGAGCTTGCCGGCGCCGCGATCCCCCTGCACCTCGTTGCCTTCAATTTGATCGAACGTCGCGAGCTGCTGCTCTCGGAGGGCCCGGCCGTCGATGCGGCCGTGGCTGCCGCATCGGTCCCCGGAGTCTTCCCGCCGGTCGAGCTCGCCGACCGATTGTTGATCGACGGTGGCGTCGTCAACAACACGCCGATCTCCCACGCCGTCGAGCTCGGTGCCGAGAGGATCTTTGTCCTCCCCACCCGGGACCCGGGCTCCCTGACAGCTCCTGCGCCGCAGACCGCGCTCGACACCGCGATGTACGGGCACGGCTTGCTGATCGAGGATCGACTTGAGACCGACATCGCTCGGTACTCGCGAGACGTCGAACTCGTCGTACTCCCGCCCGCCAACCCGGCCGGTGTGCAACCGACGAGCTTCGAGCACTCTGCCCGTCTGATCAACCAAGCGCTGATCGCCGCCCGAGCAGAGCTCACGCGGCACAACGCCGGAAGGCACCTGCGACTCGTCTCGTAGTGACCGGCCGATGCTGCGCCTGCCAAACACCGACCGCCAGCAGCGAGTGGAGAGCCGGGCCCCGGCGTACCACGCACCGGGCGTCGCTACCCGGTATCACGAATTAACGGGAGGGAGGTGAACCATGCTCATTGGCGAGCAGTATCCAATGGTCCTCAGAAGCGATGGTCCGCGTGGCCGTCCGCGACACGTTCAGCCAATGCCGAGCGGATTCTGGCGGGTCGACTGGATAGACGGGCTCGTCTCGACGTATCGCGGCGACCCACGCGAGCACCTCCGGCTCGGCTACGAACCGAAGCATCTACGACGAACCCACCAGCGGTGATGAAATGCGCGTGAACGCCACGGCGCCCTTCGCTCAGGAGTCGGCGCCGAACGAGGACCGTGCGATCGCCTACCTCCAGTGGCGCTTGGCGTGCACCGCGGTGCGGACCCATATCAAGAATGGGCGAATGACGCCAAGGCAGTGGGATCGCTTGGCCCACGCCGCGTACCAAGCGGCGCTTTACCGCGAAGACGCGGCTGCGGGCGTCTACGCGCGACTGTGAAGCGCAAGCAGCGTGCCGGCGGCCGGGCTCGAATCCCGCTGTGCGTCGCCAGGCCCGAGATAGCTCACCCTCGCGTCGTGCTGCCGCGCTCAGCAGCCGTTGCACCAAAGCCTGTGTTCGGCAGCGCTGGGCAGGCATATCGAACGATCGGCTCTTGTTGTTGCAGGCGGACAGCACGCCGCGATCCTCTCGATCAGGCACCGAATCAGTGAGCCTCGTGTGAGCCAAACCGCTCGTAATCCCGATACACCCCCCGAGCTATCCGCCGGCTACGGCGGCGGCTCGCGGCGCGCGGTCGATGCCTCCCAGGAGGGGCACGGGCCGGCCGCGCTTTCACTTGCGCAGGTACTCGGTAACCGGGTGAGTCCGGCGGCGACGTTTGTCACGACCGAGCACTTCAACCTGCAGACGGCCCGATCGATGACGGTCTCTGAAGCGAATGGCCGCGCCAGCATCTACCTCGCGGCCTTGTCGAGCAACCTGATCGCGCTGGCCTTCATCGGACAGATGTCGCGCCTCGGCGCCGCGTTCTACGCGTTCGCGCTGATTCTCCTGCCGGTGCTGGCGTTCGTGGGCGTCGTG
>DASYFZ010000517.1:0-15396 GCA_036000295.1 Solirubrobacteraceae bacterium | reverse complement strand
CGTCTTCGGAGCCGAGCCTCGTCTGTCTGCCGGTTACACCAGCCAGGAGGAAGCCCTGGAGAGGGACCGCGCCGCAGAGCTGCTGCAGAGGGCGCGGGCCGAAGCCGGCAGGCCGGCGGCGGCACGCTGGCGGGGGGCTGCATCGGTGGGGCGGGGGCTACACGAGGTCGCGGAGCAGCTCGGGGCCGATGTCCTGGTCGTCGGGATGTCGCGAAAGGGCGCGGTCGGCCGGGTTCTGCTCGGCGACAACGCGCGCAGTTCGTTGAAGGGGGCGCCATGCGCCGTAGCCATGGCACCCGCAGGCTACGCCCGGCGCGCCTGCGCCATAGAGAGAGTGAGCGTGTGCTACGACGGTTCAGCGCAGGAGCTTGCACGCACGAGCACGGACGTCGATCTTCTCGTGGTGGGCTCACGTGGCCACGGTCGGCTGGGACGTCTGGTGAGCCGCCGCCGGTACCGAAGCCTGGCTGGCGCCGTCCAGTGTCCGCTGCTGATCGTGCCCCGCCCGGCCATCAAGCTCGCGTAAAACGCTGCGCCGCAGGCTCAGGCGGGGACCAGCGGAGGCTGCTTGCGCCGCGGCCGACGGCTCAGTCGGCCCAGCGCTTTCAGCTCGCCCTCCAGCTGCGTGACAATCCGGTCGGGGTCGGGAATCAGCGCCGCGTCGACCATCAGCCCGACCGTCACCTCGCCGCGGTAGCTGAAGATGCTCACGCTCATACCGATCCGCCCCGATGTCGGGGCCCAGAACAACACCGTTCGCACCGGAGTTCCAGCGAGGTAAATGGGCTGTGCGGGCCCGGGGACATTGGTCATCACGGCCGTGCCCTTGCCGGTGAAGACGTCGATCATGCGGCGCTCGACGAGTTCGGGTGTATGTCCGAAAACGCTCAATAGCTCGTAGGACACGGCCCCATCACGGGAGCCCTTGAGCTCGGTCATGCGCTTGTGCACCTCGACAAGGCGTCTGTAGCTGCCGCTGACGCCGACTGGCAGCGGCAGGAACACCAGCCCGAACTTGTTGCCAAGTTCCCGTGGGACGGGCTGGTCGAGCGGCCTCAGGTTGAACGGAACCATGGCCTGTATCTCGGTGACCGGACTCCCGTGATCCTGCAGGTAATGTCGAAGCGCGCCGCTGACCGCCGCGAGCAGAACGTCGTTGACAGTGGCATTCTGTGCATGTGCGATGCGCTTGATCTCCGACAGGCGCAGCGGCTTGGTCCAGGCAACACGCCGGCTGATGCCGGGGTCGCCCTTGATCGCGGTCGCGGCATCTGCCGGAGTGAGGGTCAGCCGTATCGCCGTAGCGCCGTCGCGCGCCACGACTCCGGCGAGACGGCCGGCATGCAACGGGTCCGTCGCGATCTCGCCGGCCTGGCGCATCGCCGTCGACGCGACCCGCCCCGCGAGCCCGAGAGCGCTTTCTCCACGGCTCGCGAGTCGGTTGAGCAGTCCGCCGCGCGGGGAAGGCACTCCGACGGTCCAGGTCGGATCGATCCCGGCCTGTGCCTCGGCGTCGGTCAGCGACAGCATCACCTGCGCTAGCGCGATCCCGTCGGCGATGCAGTGATGCATGCGGCAGATCATCGCCGCGCCGTTGCCGAACCCGTCGATCATGTACGTGTGCCACAGCGGCCGGTTGCGGTCCAAGGGCATCATCATCAGATCGCTCAGCAATTCCTGAAGGGCTGCGGCGTCACCTGGCGCTGGTAGCGCCAGGTGATGCATGTGGTGCTCGAGCGCGTAGTCCGGGTCGTCCTCCCATGTTGGAGTCCGCAGCGGGACACGGCTCTCGACCACCCGCTGGCGAAACCGCGGATAGCGGTCGACCAGTCGGCGCTGGGTGATCTGCTTGACCCGTTCCCAGTCGACCGGCTCGTCGAACAGGAGCAGGGAGTTGATCACCATCAGGTTCGTGGGCCTGTCCATGTGCAGCCAGGCCGTATCAGCGCTCGACAGGTGGTCGCTCATGACTCGCCTCCATACAGCCCGGTGAACACGTCGGCATAGCGCTCGTACACCGCGGCGCGTTTGACTTTCAGCGTCGGCGTGAGCTCGCCATTTGACTGAGTGAGATCGTGGTCCAGGATCGCGAAGCGCTTGATCTGCTCGATGCGCGCGAACTTGTCGTTGACGCCATCGACTTGCTTGCTGATCTCCGCGTGCACGCGTTGATCGCCGGCGATCGTCACCTGATCTGTGTCTATCCCGAGCCGCCTGGCGAGCTTGATGCTCTCCTCGCGGTCAAGCGTCAGCACCGCAACGAGATACGGCCGGTTGTCGCCGTACACGACGGCCTCGGTGATCGACGGCTGGTCGCGGAGCTCGCTCTCGATGTTGACGGGAGTGATGTTCTTGCCGCTCGAAGTGATGATCAGGTCCTTCTTGCGGCCAGTGATCGTGACGAAGCCGTGGCCGTCGATCGCACCGAGATCGCCGGAGTGCAGCCAGCCGTCGGGCGTGAGCGCCTGCTCGGTCGCGGCGGGGTCGTTGTAGTAGCCCGCGAACACCTGGGGGCCGCGGATCAGGATCTCGCCGTCGGCGGCGATCGCCACCTCCGTCCCCGGAAGCGGCCTGCCGACGGTGCCGAAGCGGTACGCGTCGGGGGTGTTGAGCGTTGCCACGGCGCACGTCTCGCTAAGGCCGTAGCCCTCGAGCACGAGGACGCCGCAGGCGTCGAAGAACTCGAGCAGCTCGCGGGCCACCGGGGCCGCCCCGATCAGGCCGAGCTGAAGTGCCGGACCGAACGCCGCGCGGACCTTGGAGAGCACCAGCGCGTCGGCCACGCGGTACTGAAGATCGGTGAGCAGGTCCGGCTGCTCGCCGCGCGTCAGCGAGGCCCGTGCGCGGCTGCCGCACCGCAGCGCCCAGTCGAAAAGCACACGCTGGGCTCGGGAGCCCTCGTGGGCGCGCCCGATCGCCGCGCCGTGGATCTTCTCGTACACGCGCGGGACGGCGGGAAAGTGCGTGGGCGAGGTCTGGTGCAGCTCGTCGACGATCTCGGCCGGATTCCCGGTCCAGTAGATGATGCGGGCGCCGACGCTGAGCGCGACGATCTGCGCGACCCTCGCCAGGACATGCGCGAGGGGAAGGAACTGATAGAGCGAGTGGCTCTCCTCGAAGCCGAGCTGCTCGATGTAGAGCCGCGCGGTCGCCAGGAGATTGCGATGGCTGAGCATGCAGCCCTTCGGGGGCCCGGTCGTACCGGATGTGTAGACGAGCGTCGCGAGATCGTCCGCGTGCATGCTCGCGAGCCGCTCGGGCACGCGGTCGGGTGGCACTTCCGAGCCCAATCGCCGGAGCCCATCGAGCGTGAGCAGCTCGCTTCCGTCACCCTCGAACAGCACAACATGCTCGAGCGCCGGGCAGCGGCCGCGCACCTGCTCGATCTTGGCCGCCTGGGCGGCGTTCTCGCAAATCGCGATCTTGGCACCCGAATGCGCCAGCACGTAGGCGCACTCCGATGGCGAGTTGGTGTGGTAGATCGGTGCCACCACGGCGCCGGCGCACAGCGAGCCGCAGTCGGCCAGCGTCCATTGGGCCGAAGTCAGGCCGAGTATCGCCACCCGGTCACCGCACTGCACCCCCAAGCTGATGAGACCGCGTGCGATCTCGCTCGAGATCGTGCCGAGCTCTGGATAGGAGATGTACGCCGAAACTCCGTCGCGCCAGAACTGCAGCGCAACCCCGGAGTGCCGTTCAGTGACCGACAGAAGGTGCCCCCCGACGGTCTGCGCGTTGGACGTCCGGACGGACGTTGCCAGTTGTGCGCTGCGCGCAGGTGTGGTTTCGGTCGGTCCCATGTGACCCTCCTAAGATGCGACAGGGGTTTCGCGGAGTCGGGGCGCCGCCTCCGTGTCCGGCATCCGGGAGCCTGCCTGCTTGGGCCGTCCGGGCGCTGTCGGCCACCAGCCAAACCTGCCAAGCAGGGCGGCAGCGGCAGGGAGGAGGACCGGCCGGACGATGAGGACGTCGATCAGGATCGCGATCCCGACCCCGATCCCGAGTGCGCGGACGTTGAGAAGCTGGGTGGTGGCGAACGGGATCAGCGCGGCGAGCATCACCAAGCCCGCGCCTGTGGTCGCGGCGGCGGTCTCGCGCAGCCCCGTCCTGACTGCCTGCTTGACACCTGGCTGTGCCAGATACGCCTCGCGGATTCGCATCAGCAGCAGCGTGGAGAAGGCCATGGTGATCGCGAAGCTGACCGTGAACACGCTGATGACCGTGATCGGATCCAGATATCCCGGTCCGCCGAGCGGCGGCGCCGAGCCACCGAACAGAATCGCCAGCACGCCGAACGTGGCGGCGGTCGTGAGGAGGCTGAACAGGGTCGCCACCACCGGGAGCAGCAGCGCCCGGAGGGCGAGGGCGAGCACGAGGGCGACAGCCACCGAGAGGGCGGCGACATCGAGCCAGATGCGCGACTTCGTGACGCTGGTCAGATCGCCGAGATTCCCGGCGGGACCACCCACCGCGATCTGTGTCCCGGTGTGGCGCCCGAATGCCTGGCTCAGCGAGGCGAGGGTCGACCCGAGCGCAACGGTGCGCGGGTCCGATGCCCGGTACTTCGACGCCACCACGATCTGGCCCGCGGTACCGCCGCGCAGGAGGTTGATCGTGAACGTCGCGGCGTTGCGGTCGCTTGGCTGAGCTCCCTCGACGGCGGCCAGCACGAAGTAGCCGGAGTTGAAGATGCCCGGAGACTGCTGCTCGAGCTGATGAAGCTGGGCGGTCGACGGGATCTGGCCCCGTGCCTTGATCACCGCCGCCTGCATCGTTCCCAGGCCAGTGGTCAGCTCGCCGGCCGGGCTCACGCCGCCGGCCAGGCCGGTGGCGAGCTGACCCGCGCCGCTGGTGAGCTGACCCAGGCCGATCTGCAGCGCCCCGGCTCCGGCGGTGAGCTGAGCGAGGCCGCTGTTGAGCTGGGTGCCGCCGTGTGCCAGCTTGCCGATTCCAGTCGCCAGCTGGACATTGCCGTCGCGCAGCTGCTTGATCCCCTGTTCGAGCTGCTGCGACCCGGCGTACAGCTGGTTGAGCCCGGGCGAGAGCTTGGAGACCTGGTCACTGACGCCGGCGGCAAGGAACGACGCCTGTCCAGCGCTCGATGCCGCTGCTATGGCGGCGTTCTGCACCGCTCCGGTCGCCTGGCTGGCCTGTGAAAGCTGGCTGACGGCAGCCGAGTACCTCGGATCGCTCTTGCCGGTCGTCATGCTCTGCAGTGACGCGAGCGCGGTGGCCAGCTCTCCCTGCGCCTGTTTGGCCTCAGTGCCGATGACGCCGATCTGGCTGTTGGTTGATGCGCTCGCCTTGGCCAGCAGCCGGACGCTCGGAAGCCCGGCCTTGACAGGGCCGGCTGCTTGCCCGAGCCCGTTGGCGATCTGCGTCGAGCCGGCGAGCAGCTTGCCGGCGCCGTCCCTGATCTGGTTGGCTGCGTCAAGCGCCTGATTGAGGCCCGACTTCAGCTGCGTTGAGCCGCCGTTGGCCTGGGCAAGCCCGGCATGAAGCCGGCCCGCGCCCGACTGCGCCTGGCCCGACCCGCCGTGGAGCTGCTGCGCCCCAGACGAAGCTTGAGCGAGCCCGGCCTGAAGCTGCGAAGAGCCCGCCCCGGCCTGACCCAGTCCGTTGATCAGCTGCCGTAGCTGGGCCTTGCTCTTGTCCGACACCGAGGCGGAATGCTTGAGCTGGGGGCCGAACGCTGACAGCTGGCTGGACGTGGAGCTGATGGCACCGGGCCCTGTCACGGATTCAACGCTCTTGTGCTTGGCGATCTGGAGCTCGAAGCCGTGGATGCTGCTCAGCAGCGCGGGGGTGGTGATCGGCCGGCTGTTGGAGACGACGACGACGTTGTACGGCGTCGCCCATCCGGGACCCATCACCCGCGATACCTCCTGGAAGGCGATTCGCGCCTGCGATCCAGCTGGGAGTTGGCTGATGTCGGGTGGCCCCGTCCTCAGGGCAAATGCCGGCACAGCAACGGCGGCGAGCAGGGCCGTGGCGGCGAAGCCGGCGTACACCGCGTGACGCACGACCCGGTTTCCGCCGTCGACGACGCCCGACCACAGCCGCTGCAGCGGCACCGGGGCGGGCCAGCTGAATGCCTCGATGCGCCGCCCGAGCAGCACCAGCGCCGCCGGCATGACCACCACGGCCCCTCCGGTCGCAAATGCGGCGCACGTGAGCGCTCCCGCTCCGACGGAGACCATCAGCTGCGTAGGACCGATGATCGCGACGACCGCCAGCGCGACGATCAAAGCGGTGCCCGCGACGAGCACAGCCCTTCCCGTGGTCTGCAGCTCACGAGCGGCTGCCGCGGCCGCGTCGCGACGCAGCTCGTCGCCGCCGTACAGCTCCTCTCGGTGAAAACGGTCGAGGATCAGCAGCGCGAACCCGACCGCAAGCGCCAGGCCGGTCATGGTTCCGGCCGCGACGCCAACCGGGTCGAGCCGCATGACGTGGCCGAGCAGCGCCACCTCGCCAAACCCGGCGAGCACGCTGATCGCTCCGACGGCCGTGACCAGCAGCGCTGCGACCGGGGCCCTCAGCCCAACCACCAAGATCAGCAGCAGGATCCCAACGGCGATCAGCTCATTGCGCCTGAGGTTCGACAGCGACGCGTCCTTCTCGGCCCGGTCGATCGACGGCTGCCCGGTGACGAACGCGCGGACGGGCGTCGTGAGCTGCTTGGAAACGAGGCTCTCGATCTGCGGTTGGTCGTAGCGCACGACGGCCTGCTCGGGCCTGTCGACGGAGACCACGAGCATCGCTGCGGTTGGCTGCGGCCGCAGGCTGGCGCTTGCGGTTCCGGCATCCCACGCGGACAGCACGCGTGTGTGGGGTCGGCTTGCGAGCAGGGCGACCAGGCGCGGGCCCTGCCGGTCCAGCTGTGCCTTCGGGCCTTCGAGGAGGACCGGAATCAGCTGTGTCGGTCCGAACTGCGCCCCCGCAAGCTTCTCGGCGCGGGCGGATTGTGTGCCGGGAACGACAGTGATCGTCGGCGATAGCGTCTTGGAGACGCCGAGGCCGACGAGCGTGAGGACGGCGGCCACGAGTAGCCACACAGCCAGCATCGTCCTCGGGCGCCTGATGGAGAGCTTCGCCAGAAAGATCATGGACCTACGCTATGGCTGCGTCTGGCGTGGACCATCCGCATGGCGAGCGGGCGTGAGTCAGTAGTCGCGAGCGAGCCTAACTGCGGCCTTGCCCCGATGCGTGAGGTTCGGGTCTGCTCGATGTTCGGTCCATGCCGCTTTCCGTCACCGAATGCCGGCTCACCGTGCTCGGGCCCGATCCGCTGCTCAGCGTCACGATCGAAGCCGGCGGCGGCGGCGACGAGGTGCACGTGCATCCCGCCGGTCAAGGCGTCTGGGTGGCCCGCGCGGCGGCAGAGCTCGGCGGACGACCGATTCTGTGCTGCCTACTCGGCGGAGAAACCGGGGCTACGCTCGACTCGATGCTGGACAAGGTCTCGCTGGCGCGGAGAGTCGCGTGGACCTCCGGCTCGAGCGGCAGCTACGTGGTGGATCGCCGCGCGGGCGAGCGGTCTCTGGTCGCGGCGTCGCTCCGGCCGGCGCCACAGCGCCACGAGATAGATGATCTGGTGGCGGCCACATGCGCTGCGGCGTCCGAGAGCGCGCTGCTGGTGATGTGCAATCCATATCCGGCCAACGGGTTCCCCGAGGACGCGTACGAAACCGTCGCGGCCGACGCCAAGGCGCTAGGAGTGCCGGTCATCGTCGACCTTTCGAGCCCCCGTCTCGACCGTACGCTGACGTGCATGCCGGATCTCGTGAAATGCAACGACTGGGAGCTGGCGCAATACGTCTGCGGACCGGTCGACGGTGAGCGCGCGCTTGAAGCCGCGCGGCGTCTTTGCGCAGCTGGGGCGCGAGCGGTTGCGGTGACTCGAGCCCAATCCTCAATCCTGGTCGTGCCCGCCGATGATGAGCCATACGAGGTGGTCCCGCCGCCGCTACCCCGTGGATACCGAGAGGGCTGCGGCGACACGATGATGGGCGCGATTGCCGCCGCGTGGACCCGCGGACTGTCGCTGCGCGATGCGCTCGTGCTCGGAGCCGCGGCCGGATCGGTCAACTTCCTGCGGCATGGGCTGGGAACCGGGACACGCGCTTCGATCGAGGAGCTCGTGCCTCGAGTCACGGTGCGGCCGCTGCGGTCGGCGGCGTCGAGCCGCGCCGGCTAGCGGCGAGGCTGAGCGCGGGCTTGGAGGACGGCATCCCGGATGGCGCCAGCCGTCACGCTCGCGGCGACGGTGCCGAGCACGGTCAGCGACCACGTCGCCGCGAGCCCGGGCGACGGCGGGGCGGACGACCCCGCAGCAAGACAGAACACGACGTCTCCGTCCAACGGAGTGAACGCCGGATCGACCGCGCGCGCGACCCCGGCGCTGGCCATCCGAGCGACGATCGCACAGGCGCGTTTGTCCAGCGCGGCATCGGTCATGACGCATGCCAGGGTGGTATTGCCGGCCGTGCGCTGCGACAGTGGCGGCAGCCCGGGGATACGCGTCATCTGCCGGACCTGCTCTGCGGTCCTGATGAGCTCGCCGCCGTCCCCGCGCGGCGCGCCGAGCAGCTCGCCGTCCGCGGCGATCACGTCGCCGAACGCGTTCGCCACGGCGACTGCGGCGACGACCTCGCCGCCGGCCAGGACACTGGTTGCGTAGCCGACGCCACCCCGGCACGCGCGGCCGCGTCCGAGCAACTTGCCGACGGCGGCGCCGGCACCTGCCCCGACCGCACCTCGTTGCGGCACACCCGACGTGGCACCTTCGCACGCCGCGTAGCCCTGCTCGGGGCCTGGTCGGGCTCGAGGGTCTCCCTCGGCCAAGTCAAACATCACCGCTGCCGAAACGAGCGGTACCACGCCGGCCGGGGTCGGACGTCCGAGTTGCCGCTCTTCCAGCCACCGTACGACTCCATCCGCAGCCGCCAAGCCGAACGCGCTCCCTCCCGTCAACAACACCGCCGAGGGGCCCTCCGCGTTGGCCAGCGGCGACAGCGCCTCGAGCTCGCGCGTCCCCGTGCCACCGCCTCGGACGTCGACGCTGCCCCGCGCCGTCGCAGGCGCGACTACGACGGTGCACCCGGTCGATGAATCGGCATCGGTCCAATGCCCGATCAGGAAGCCTTCCGGCGGCGACAGCGGGTTAGCCATCCGCCTCTATGGTGCGCGCCCGGCCGGACGGCTGGCCGTGGGCATCGAACGGCGAGCTCAGTTCGCGTCCCTGCGCGATCGCGCGCGGAGCGCTGCGAGCAACCCACGTCAGATGCCTGCCCACGGGATCGACAGTCCGGAGGACCTTCAACGCTCCTGACAGCGCAACCGGCCTGCCGAATCGCGAGGAGTGCGAGTCGCTTCCGAGCACGTGAACCACTCCGGCACGAGCGAGGTCGAGCATGCCGGGGCGCGTGGTCTGATCGGTCAGCGCCGCGCCGGTCACCTGGACCAGGGCGCCGATGTCGACCAGATCGCGGAGAAGCGTCGCGAGATCGGGCACGAGGTGACGCTCAGGATGGGCGATCAGCGCGCGAAAGCCGCGGGCGCGCAGCGCGGCAACCGCCGCGTGGAGCCGCCCGTCGATTGGTCCGGGGGAAGGCTCGAGGAGGATCCAGCGATCACCTCCCCCCAATGCCACGGCCCGGAGATCGTCGTCGGACAGCTCGTCCAGAGCCGAGGCCGCAACCTCGCCTCCGGGAAGGATGCGAGTGCCGCAACCGCCGGCTCTCACGGCTGATGACAGCTGCGCGATGCGGTCGGCCAGCTGTGCGATGTCGACGGCATGATCGTGGCGGATGTGCGGGGTCGCGCACACCGCGGCGATCCCGTCGGCCTCCGCCTGCATGGCCATCTCCACGGCGTCAGAAAGGTCGCGCGCGCCGTCGTCCAGCCCCGGCAGGATGTGGCAATGGAGATCGACCGCGGCGGTGAGGGCTCCGTGTGCAGTCATCACGGCCGCGCCTCGCCGCCGTCGACTTCGATCACGCGGCCGGGGTCGAACCCCGCGACTGGCTGATGCGGGTAGCCGCGTGGGTTGCTCACGACGCGGGTCCCGCGCATCTCCAGATCGGCCACGCGGTGGGTGTGTCCGAAGATCCACAGCGAAACGCGCTCCCCGCTCATCAGCTCGGTTACATCGCTTGCAAAGGCACCGGCCAGGGCGCGCAGCGCTGGAGACGATGGACGCGAACGGATCAACGGCGCATGGTGGGTGACGACCACCGTGGGCCCCGGATGGCCGTCTGCCAGGCGCTCCTCGAGCCAGCCGCGGCTGACCAGGTGCAGTTGTCGCGTGTCGTCGGGCGTCAGTCGGCCCCCGCCTGAGCCGAACTTGATCCGCCCGTAATCGGCGACGACGCGCTGGGCCAGGAGCATCGACTGCGTCCGGTGCTCGGGCCCGT
The DNA here is from genome assembly GCA_036000295.1 of Solirubrobacteraceae bacterium. Taxonomy (GTDB): domain Bacteria; phylum Actinomycetota; class Thermoleophilia; order Solirubrobacterales; family Solirubrobacteraceae; genus Palsa-465. Next base: position 4,981 of record DASYFZ010000517.1, on the reverse strand, counting down.
CGAAGTCGAAGTCGCTCCACAGCGTGCAGCCGAGGAAGCGCACGCCGTCGATCACCAATTCGTCGTTCTCGAGGACGTGGATCGAGGATCCCGCCGCCGACCGGCGCAGATCCTCGATCAAAGCGTCGACGGCGTGGCCGTAGAACTCGTGGTTGCCCACCACATAGAGCACAGGGCGCCCGTCCGCCCACTGGCGCGCCCATTCCACGCCGTCCTGGCCCACGGCGATGTCGCCTGCCAGTATGACGACGTCCGCGTCGACCGGGACCGGCGTGAAGCGTTGGCGTTCGAGGTGAAGGTCGCTCAGCACGTACAGGCGCACGACGTGCATGATGACCGGCTGTCCTGGTCACACAGCGGCCCGGGCCTCATGTGAGACCCGGGCCGGTGCTGCATCGCCGAAACTGTTCGGCGGCGGCGCCTACGCGGCGACCGTGACGTAGCCGCGCATGTAGCCGTCATGGGACATTGCCCACGGATCGCACGGAATCGCGCACCACCAGGCGTACCGTCCGGCCTTCTTGGGTGCCGTGAACGTGAACGTGGTCTGGTGCGGGTGACTCAGCGATCCCGCCGGAAGCGTCGCGTTGACAGCCAGAGACGGTGACGTGAACGTGTGCGCTCCACCGTCGTAATTCTTCACGGTCACCGTGACCTTGGCGCCCGGGTGGACCTTGAAGTCCGCCGGCAGGAACGCGTCGTGCCACTTGCCGTCGGGTCCGAGCCGGCCGTGTTCGTCGTCGGCCTTGACCCCCACGTTGATCGTCTGGGGCGCGGGAAGCGGAGCGGCGGCGGTGCCGAGCGCGCTGCCGCCGGCCGATGCCGTCGCAGGAGCCGCTGACGCGTTCGTGCCCGAGCTGCTGGCTGCCAGTGCGAACGCCGACAGGATGATCGCTGTGATCGAAAGCACGCCCACGAGACCGATCGCGATTTTCATCCAGTCCCGCGAGGCGCGATCTCGTCGGTCTTCAGCGCTGTCGGGTGGGACGTCTTCCCACTCACGCCATGTGGGTTCGGAAACGTGCGCGACACCATTCGGTGCATCTGGTTGTGTTTGACTGGCCATCTTGTTCTCCTCATCGATTCGGCGATGTTGAGGGGACGGTAAGCCGCCGCGAGTGCGCTGCTATCGGTGTGGGCGCGCCTTCTCACTGCAGATCTTCAGGAGCCGCGCTGCGGATAATCCGCAGCGCGGACGGGCAGCCCTACGCGGCGATGTGGTCGTCGACGACCACATCGAAGGGCCGGCCCGACCGCGGCTTGACGTCAATGCGCAAGCGCCAGTCCCCGGCCATGCCCAGCACCGGAATCGCTGCGGCATAGCGGCCGCCCGCAGACGCGCGCAGCGCGGTGGTATACGCGTTCCACATGTTCATCGACGGCATTGAGAAGCTGGCGTGGGCACGTGCGCCGGTCAGCGACCGGCCATGGCGCAAGACGTGAATGGACAGGCCGATGGGGCCGTTCGCGCGGTTGGGCGTCAACGCGACGGCCACCGAATAGCCTCTACCAGAGCCCCGGACAAAACGGGCTGGAGGCGCGGCAGCGTCACCAAGAGCGGTCGTATGGCCTGGTGCCGCGGGTCTCTGGAGTTGGTCGAGCAACGCACGGCGGCCCTGGGTGGGGCTCAGTGCAAGCGCACCGATGCCGAGCAGTGCAGCGAGGACCGCTGCAGCAACCCACGTGCGAGGTCGCAGGAATGGGGTGTGCTCGACTCGTGGCATCGTGGGCTGGGGCTAGGCGGCGCGGATCTGTACGCCGTCGCGTATGTAGCTTGCGATTCCTTCGCTGAGCCCGAGATCCAGCGTCACCGAACCGCCGCTGAGATGCAGGCGACAGCCGTCGTCGGTGATCGAGGCCGACCAGCCGTGCAGATCGATGTTGCGCAGCGCTTGTTCGAGCACCAGCTGAGCGCGCTCGCCGCGATCGGGGCGGGCCGCAGGTCGGTCGAGCTCGAGCTCGAGCTGCTGCAGGACGTCGCGAGGCGAGACGTCGCGCATCCGCTGCAGGTTGAGGTCGATCTCCGCGGCCACGGGCGCAAGCGTCAGATCTCTGTGGCGTTTGGGGTGCAATGTCATCGTCGGTCTCCTTCGGCGTCCTAGGCGGTGAAGTCGACCATCCGGGCGTGCGGCCGGCATCGGTCGTTTACCGAAGGGTTGACGGACGGACTACCGCCTGCTGGTCAGCGGCTTGAGCGGCCGCGGGGAGACTGTCGGCGGGTGCGCTTGGGCGCTCGCCGCTCCAGCCCCGCGGCAGCCTTGGCGAGCTCGGTTGGCTCCCGTAGCGCGCCAACGGCCCGCTCGAACAGCTCGGCCTGCGTTTTGACGAGCCGTGCCGTGTCCTCCAATGCACGGCCCGCTGCCTCCAATGCCTCCGCCTGCTGGCGCAGCACCTGACCGCTCTCCTCGACGAGATCGAAGATTGCGTCGACCGGGGCGAGCACGGCGCCGGCGATCTGCTTTTGGAGCGCACGCTCGCGCTCGATCACCTCTTGGAGGAGCTGCACCTGCCGCTGCATTGGTTCGAGCAGCTGCCGTGGGATCTCCGCGCGCCCGCCGACGGACGCGGCCGATGCGACAACGGAGTCCATCAGCCGCCGCCACTCTCCCAACAACTCGCGGCCGCTGAGATCAGGCACACGTGGCATCACCCCGGATCATCTCACCGATCGCGGCGGCCGCGACGCCCGGGGAGCGCCGCGGCCGCGTCTGCGCCGAGGAGTGCGCGCTCGGCGACGACTATGGAACCAACACGATCCTGGCGGCAACCCGTCCCGCCTCGACGTCAGCGATCGACTCGTTGACGCGACACAGCGGACGCAGCTCGCGGATCACAGTGGTCTTGCCCGCGGCGTGGAGCTCGAACACCTCGCGGAGATCGGTGCGGGTGCCGACGATCGAGCCGACGACCGTGATGCCGTTCAGCACGGTCTCGAAGATCGGCAGCTTGACCTCGTTGTCGGCCGGCAGGGCGACGAACACCAGCTTCCCGCCACGCCGCAGCGTGCCGTACGCCTGCTCGAACGCCCGCGGCGACACCGCCAGCGCAATCGCCTGATCTGCCCCGCCAAGCGCCTTGATCGCCGCGACCGGATCCTCCTTGGTCGCGTTGATCGTGAACTCGGCGCCCAGCTCGCGGGCCAGCTCCAGCTTTTCGTCGAGCAGGTCGACCGCGACCACCCGGCCGCCCGCGATCCCCGCGTACTGAATCGCCAGGTGTCCCAGCCCGCCGACGCCGAACACGGCGACGAGATCCGAAGACCGGGTGCCGGCGACCTTGACCGCTTTGTAGGTCGTGACCCCTGCGCAGGTGAGTGGCGCTGCGTCGAACGGGTCGATGCCGTCCGGAACCTTCACGACATAGCGTGCGTATGCGATCGCATACTCGCCAAAGCCGCCGTCGATCGAGTAGCCCATGTTCAGCTGCGACTCGCACAGCGTCTCCCAGCCGGAGACGCAGTAGTCACACGTGCCGCAGGCGTACCCGAGCCACGGCATCGCGACGCGGTCGCCGATCTCGACTTCGGTGACACCAGGTCCCAGCTCGTCGACGATCCCGACGCCTTCGTGACCGGGAATGAACGGCGGCGACGGCTTTACGGGCCAGTCTCCGTGTGCTGCGTGGATATCGGTGTGGCATAGCCCGGTCGCCTCGACCTTCACCAGGATCTGCCCGGCTAGGAGGTCTCGGCGAGGCACTTGCTCGATGCTCAGGGGAGCGTGGAAATCGTGCACGACCGCTGCGCGGTAGCTCGTGATGGGCGTGGACGGCGAAGTGGATTGAGGTGTGGTCACTGCCATGCGAGGCTCCTTTACGAGGGGTTCGTCGCATGTTCAAGCTGACGGCTGAGCACCCCATCCGGGTTATCACGCAGACGATCGCGGGGAACCCACGAACATGCCCGGAGGCACCGTCGAGGTCCCCGGCACCCGCAAGGTCAGTCCCAGCCGCCGGTGCGGATGTCGTCCGCCAGCAGCTGCCCGGCCAGTCGCCGGTTGAGATATCGCTTGCCCGCCGCAACCTCGTGTATCGCCATCGTCAGCTCGGTGTCGGCGGCCTCCTTCAGCACGAACCCTCCCGCACCCGCGTCGAGCACCGCACGCGCGAGCGCCGGCTCGTCGCGCATCGTGAGCACGACGATGCACATGTTCGGAGCGGCAGCGCGCAGCCGCGGAATCGCGTCGAGCACGGATCCACCCGGCATGTTGAAATCGAGCAGGAGGATGTCTGGCTCCAGTTCGGTCACCTTGCGCGCGACCGACTTGATGTCGCCCACCTGCGCGACGACCTGGAAGTCGCTGTCGGCCTCCAGGATCAGCTGAAGCCCGCGTCTGACGATCTGATGATCATCGGCGAGCACGATTCGCAACGGAACCCTGTGATCCTGCTGCCGCGCGGCCGCGGGTAGGTCGCTGTTCATCCCAGATCCACTCTACCCTCGGACCGGTAGCTCGCCGGAGTGAATCGCCCGCCTCCGCTGCGGACCGTCACCGGCCAGGTCGTCGGTATTTCCCCGCGACCTCCGCGGACGAGCCCTGATCTCGTTGGGCAGTGCCGTCGACACGATGGTGCCAGCCCATTGACGGGTTTTGGTAACGGTCTGAAGGAGGATGGCTATGTCTCGCAAGGTTTTTGATTACGTTGCTAGCGCGGGCGGTGTGGTGGTTGTCGTGGTGCTGGTGATTGCTGGTGGGCTGCTGACGTGGGGTCACAGTTTTGTGAATGACAACGTGCATGGCCAGTTGGCGCAGCAGCAGATCTTTTTCCCGCCGCAGGCGGCGTTTGCGCATCCTAAGGCGGGGACGGAGATCACTCAGGGCATGATCCCGTCGGTGTCGCAGTATGCGGGGCAGCAGTTGTTGACTGGGGCGCAGGCGAAGGTCTATGCGAATGATTTCATTGCGGTGCATCTGTCGGAGATGCCGTATGGGGGGCTGTATTCGAAGATCAGTGGGGCGGCGCTGGCTAGTCCGAAGGACAC
>DASYFZ010000382.1:0-15799 GCA_036000295.1 Solirubrobacteraceae bacterium | reverse complement strand
CGCCAAGTCGACCGCGCTGCGGCGGCTGCTCGAGCAGGAGCCGACCGTCGCGATGCGACTGCTGACCGCGAGCGACGGCATCGTCCAGCCACGCGCTGTGGCGTGCGTCGAGGAGCTGATCAGGGCCGAAGCGTCGGCGGGGACGTTCGAGCCGTCCGCAGATCCGGGCACGCTCGCCTATGCGATCGTGCGGCTGGCGGAAGCGTTTCTCTACAACGACGCTGCGATCGGAATCCGCGGGGACCATCGCCGGCTACGCGACGTCCAGGCCGCGTTGCTGGGGCTGCCCGCCGGCGCGCCGCGACCGGATCCCGCGCAGCCAGTTGCCGATCGCGATCACGCCACCCTGGATGCCCGACGGCCACGCGAGCATCGCGACGATCAGGACGATCCCGTAGATCGCCAGCGGCATGTTGTGTGACACCTGGTTGGAGAGCGAGAACGAATTGGCGAGGTCGTTGGTCCAGTTCGGCAGGAGCGTCAGCAAGGCCGCTCCCCAGACGGCGCCGGTCAGCGAGCCGAGGCCCCCAAGCACGACGCCGGTCAGCAACGCCAGCGACAGCTGAATCGGGAACGCTCCCGGCTGGGCGAGTTGCAGTACGACCGTCAGCAGGCCGCCGCCGAGCCCGGCGCAGGCGGCGCTCAGCGTGAACGCGGCAGTCTGCACGCGCCCCACGTGCAGGCCGCTGAGCGACGCGGCGATCTCGTCGTCGCGGACGGCCCGCAGTGAGCGGCCGATGCCACTGTGAATCACGTTGTAGAGGACGAACACCACGACCAACGCACCGGCGCAGGCGATCCATGCCTCCCAGCGCTCGAGCGGGAAGTTCGCGCCCAGCGACGCGGGCGGGACCGACGGATTGATCGACAGGCCGTTCTCACCGCCGAACGTCTTGGGGAACTTGTCGGCGAGTGCCGGCAGGCCGACCGCGAACGCGAGCGTCGCGCCGGCGAGATAGGGCCCGCGCAACCTGCTGGCCGCAGCGCCGACCGGGATCCCGACGAGGCCGGTGACAACCGCCGACGCGACTAGCGCGGGGATCACCGCCCAGCCCTCGTTGCCGATCAGCAACGCGACCGTGTAGGCGCCGATCGCCATCAGCGCGCCGTGGCCAAGCGAGATCTGGCCGCTGAGCCCCGCGAGCACGGTGAGCCCGGCCAGCGCGGCGAAGTAGTACGCCCCGGTTGCCAGCTGGAGGTCGTTGTAGGCGCTGATCTGGACGCTGATGATCCACAGCGCGAGTCCCGCGAGCGCGACGATCAGCAGCGAGCGCAGGATCGTGTGCGCGGCGAACACGCTGCGGACTCGGGTAAAGCTCATACCCGCCGCTCCCGCGTCGTCGAGAACAGCCCGCTCGGCCGCACCATAAGGACCAGGAAGAGGATCACCAGCGCCGCCAGCGGGACCAGCGCCGAGCCCTCGTAGCCCGACACGTACGACAGCGCGAGGCCGAGAAGCAGACCGCCGATCACGGCGCCCGGCGGACTGTCGAGGCCGCCGAGCACCGCCGCGACAAAGCCGGAGATCAGGATCGGATCGAAGCTGTTGGGCCCGAGGAACGTCGACGGCGCGACAAGCACGCCGGCGAGCGATCCGACCAGCGACGCCAGCGCCCAGCCCAAGGTGAACATCCGTCCCACGCGAACGCCGAGAAGTTTCGCCACCTCAGGCGCGAACGCCGACGCGCGCATCTGCAGGCCGAGCGTGGTGGCCCGGAAGAACAGCGCCAGACCCGCCGCCACCACGATCACGATCAGCACGATGAACGTGTCATTGGGCGTGAACAGCAGCGTCGTGCCGCCGACCGTGTACCCGCGCAATGAGAACGCCGCGGGGAACGAACGCGGTGTGTTTCCCCAGATCATCCCGGCGATCGCCACGAGCAGCGTGTACAGACCGAGCGTCAGGATCACCGGGTTGAGCGGCGGCGCGTTCTCGACGGGGCGGATCAGCACGCGCTCGACGATCGCCCCGAACACCAGCCCCGACAGCAGCGCGACGATGAAGCCGAAGACGTAGGAACCGCTGCTGTTGATCACGGCGGAGGCGATGAACGTGGTGATCATCAGCATCGCGCCCTGGGCGAAATTCACGATCCGCGTGGCCCGCCATATCAGAACGAGAGCGAGCGCCACCGCCGCGTAGATCGCGCCGGAGGAGATGCCGTTGAGGGTGAGGTCGATGAACTTGGTCACTGGTGGCGCCGCTCCCTTCAGAACCCCAGGTAGGCGTGTCGCAGGCCCTCGTCGGCGGACAGCCGCTTGGCGTCCTCCTCGACGACCACGCGTCCAAGGTTGAGGACCACGCCACGGTCGGAGATCGAAAGCGCGCTGCGAGCGTTCTGCTCGACCAGCAGCACCGCCAGCCCGAGTGTGTCGGCGAGCCCGCGGATGAGCTCCATGATCTGGGCGACGAGCAGCGGCGCCAGACCGAGCGAAGGCTCATCGAGCAGCAGCACCGTGGGACGGCCGACCAGCGCCCTGCCGATCGACAGCATCTGCCGCTCGCCTCCCGACAGGCCGGACGCCGCCTGGGTACGGCGCTCCTCGAGGCGCGGGAACAGGTCGTAGATCTCCCGTAGCGGTGCGGCCTTCTTGCCGCGCCACAGCCCGCCGAGGCGGAGGTTTTCCTCGACGGTCAGCTCGGCGATCACGCCGCGCCCCTCGGGCACGTGCGCGAGCCCGCGGCGGACGATGTCCTCGACCGGCCGCCCGTCGATCCGCTTGCCGTCGAGCGTAACCCTGCCGCCGCTCGGCGCCACGAGCCCGGTGATCGTGCGCAGCAGCGACGTCTTGCCGGCACCGTTGGCTCCGAGTACCGCGGTCACGGACCCCTCGGGCACTCCGAGCGTCACGCTGTCGACCGCGCGAACCGGCCCGTAGTCGGTCGTCAGTTCCTCAACCGCCAACATCGGTCGTCCCTGCAGCGGCCACGTTCTCCTCTCCTGCATCGCGTCCCAGGTACGCCTCGAGCACGCGGGGGTTCTCCCGGATGGCGGCCGGTGCGCCCGCCGCGATCACTCGCCCGAAGTCCAGCACTACGACTCGGTCGCAGACAGACATCACGAGATCCATGTGATGCTCGACCACCATCACCGCGATCGACTTCCCGAGCGACTGGATCAGCTGTCCGAGTTCGGACATCTCGTCGGTCGACAGGCCGCCGGCGGGCTCGTCCAACAACAGCAGCTGGGGATCGCAGGCCAGCGCGCGAGCCAGCGCCACCCGCTTCTGGACGGCGAACGGGAGCGTTCCGGGGAGTCGGTCCTCGATCCCCGTGCAGTCGAGCTTCTGCAGCGAGGCCCGGGCCCGCTCCCGCAAGGCGCGCTCGTCGCGATCCGACGTCCAGATGCCCAGCAGCGCGCCGCCATAGCGCGCGCGCCGGAACCGGTCGGCGCCCGTCATCACGTTCTCGAGCACGGTGAGCTTGGAGAACAGGCCGACTCCCTGCAGCGTCCGCGAGATCCCCAGCGACGACAACCGGTGCGGCGACAGCCCGTTCAGCGACCTGTCACGCCAGCTGATCGTCCCGGAGTTCGGCGCGACGAATCCGCAGATCACGTTGAACAGCGTCGTCTTCCCGGCCCCGTTGGGGCCGATCACGCCGACTACCTCGCCGGCGCCCGCCTCGACCGAGACGTCCTCGAGGGCCTTGATCCCGCCGAAGGAAACCGCGACCTCGCGCACCGCCAGGCCAGCTGCCGCGGGAACCTCCCTCGAGTCCACGCCGGGCAAGCTACATCAGCGGCGCCGGAAGTGGCAAATCGAGACACGCGGGGCTATGAGTTCTTAATAACGATGCCCTCGAGAATGTTTGCGACGCGCTCGGTCGAGTCGATTGCCGCCTCGAGGCGCTCGAAAACGTCCTTCCAGCGGATCACGACCATCGGGTCGATGCCGCCGTCGAACAGCGACGCCACCGCCTCCCTTGTGATCCTGTCGCCCTCGTTCTCCAGCCGATTGACCTCGACGGTGTACTCGGAGATATCCCTGAAGCCACGCAGCCTCGGGATCGCCTCCGACAGCTGCCGGCAGGCGCCCTTCAGGACCTGCGCCAGCTTGATCGCCTGGTCCATCGGCGCCTCGATCTTGTACAGGCCAAGGTAGTCGGCGACTTCCTCGGTGTAGTCGACGACGTCGTCGAGCGCCGAGGCCAGGGCGAGTATGTCCTCGCGGTCGATCGGCGTGACGAACGTGTGATTGAGGCGATCGATGATGTCGTGGGTGATCCGATCGCCCTCGTGCTCGCAGTTGAGGATGTCCCGCGCGAGGTGAGCGTTGTCGGGGTAATCCGCGAGCAGTCGGTCGAGCAGATCGGCGGCCGTGAAGATGTTTCGCCCCGCCTCCTCGAACAAATCGAAGTAGACCCGGTCCCGAGGTGCGAAAACTTGGGCGAGCCGCGGCATTACGCCATGGTAATGACCGCGGCCCGCGACGGTGCGGCCGCCTTGCGAACTACTTCATGTCTCGGTCCAGTGCGGCCTTGAACTCTTCGAGCTCGAGCTCGTCGATCGAGTAGGTGTGCTCGGGGGCCGGGAACGCGCCCGACCGGACCTCGTCGGCGTACTCAGCGACGCCGGCGACCATCAGCGCTTTGAGCTCGACGTAGCGCTTGGCAAACCGCGGGGCGTGACCTTCGTAGATCCCCAGCAGGTCGTGGAACACCAGCACCTGCCCGTCGGTGGCCGAGCCCGCGCCGATCCCGATCACCGGCACCTCGATGTGTTCGCACAGGACCTCGGAGACCGCGGCCGGGATCGCCTCGAACACGATCGAGAAGCAGCCGGCCTCCTGGAGGGCCAGGGCATCGCGCGCAACCGACAGCGCCCGCTGTGCGGTCCGGCCCTGTGCCCGGTAGCCGCCGAGTGCGGTCGCGGTCTGCGGCGTCAGCCCGACGTGACCCATGACCGGAATCCCGGCGTCGACGATCGCCCGGGCGCGCTGCACGCTGGTGCCGCCGCGCTCGAGCTTGACGGCGTCGCAGCCGGCCTCCTTGACGAACCGCTGGGCGGTGGCGATCGCTTGCTCGTCGGACGCCTCGTAGGACCCGAACGGAAGGTCGCCGACGAGCAGCGGCGTCTTCAGCCCGCGGCGGACCGCCGACGCGAGCATCAGCATCTCGTCGGTCGAGACCGGGACCGTGGACGGGTATCCGAGCACCGTCATCGCGCCGGAGTCGCCGACCAGCACGACGTCGACCCCCGCCTGCTGAGCGACTTCGGCCGACGGGAAGTCGTAGGCGGTGACCATCACGATCGGCTCACCCAGGCGCTTCTTCTCGGCGAGCCGGGGCAGCGTCATCGGCACCGGATCGCCGAGATGCTGGGGTACGGGGATACGCGGGGTTGCGGACATGTCGTCTCCTTATGCGGGGGTTGGCGCCCTCAGGAGGGTCGCCACCTCGCTGTCGACGTTGATGATCTGGTTGTCGGCGTCGACGTGGACGACGCAGGGTTCGTAGTTGTCCAGCTCGTCGGGGTCATAAGCCGCGTAGGAGATCACGATGATCGTGTCGCCACGGTGGACCAGCCTGGCCGCCGCGCCGTTGAGCTTCATGTCTCCTGAGCCGCGAGGACCCGCGATCGTGTACGTCTCGAACCGGGCGCCGTTGTCCACGTCAACGACGGCAACCTGTTCGAACTCCCGAATGTCCGCTGCGTCGAGCAGGTCCTCGTCGATCGTGATCGACCCGACGTAGTGCAGGTCGCAATCGGTCACGGTCGCGCGGTGGATCTTCGACTTCAGCATCGTCCGATGCATCAGTGCCTCCCGGTGATCACTTCGTTGTCGATGAGTCGCGTGACGCCGATCCGCGCGGCGATGACCGCCAGCGCTTCACCGTCGAGCCGCTCGAGCGGCGCCAGGGTGTCTGGCGAAACAAGCTCGAGGTACTCCAGTTCGAGCTCGGGGGAAGTCAGCTCGGCCAGCGCCTGCGCCCGGGCTGCGGCGGGGTCGCGCTCGCCCGCGTCGACCGCGATCTGGATCGCGTGCAGCGCGCGGTGAAGCGATGGCGCGCTGGATCGCTGGTCGGGCGAGAGCAGCACGTTGCGGCTGGACATCGCCAGCCCGTCGGGCTCGCGCGCGGTAGGGCAGACCTGGATGCGAACCGGGATGTTGAGATCGGCCACGAGCCGCCCGATGACGATCGCCTGCTGGGCATCCTTCTGGCCGAAGAACGCAACGTCGGGCGCGACGATGTTCAGAAGCTTGGTGACGACCGTGGTGACGCCGTCGAAGTGCGCGCGTCCGCGGTGCTCCCCTTCCAGCGGCTCGGTCAGACCCGCAACCGAGACCGTGGTCGCAAACCCGGGCGGGTACATCTCGTCGGCCGACGGAGCGAACACGAAGTCGACGCCCTCGCGCTCGGCGAGCGCCAGGTCCCGTTCCTCGTCGCGTGGGTAGGACACGAGGTCGGCGGCCTCGTTGAACTGGGCCGGGTTGACGAACAGCGACATGACGACCACGTCGCACTGCTTCCGGGCGCGGCGCAGGAGCGACAGATGCCCCTCGTGGAGCGCGCCCATCGTCGGGACCAGGCCGATGACCCGCCCGGCACGGCGCGAACCCTGAAGCGCGGCGCGCACGTCCGCGATCGATCGGATCGGCCTCATGCGGGCTGTGCCTCCCGATCGCGCGCGAGCGCGCGGGTTTGGTGCACCATCACGTCAAACAGCTCCAAGAGGTCCGGGGCCCGCTCGGCGACCGCAGCTCGCTGGGCGGCGACCGTCTGCTCGTCGCCGCGCGCCACGGGCCCGGTTAGCGCCCGGTCGGCGCCCAATGCCGCCCAGTTCTCGACGGTTGCGCGGACGAGCGGAACCAGCAGCTCTCGGCCAACGCCGGCGTCCGCTGCGAGTTGCTCGGCTGCGGCCTCGAGCGTGATCAGGAAGTTCGACGCGATCGACGCGGCCGCGTGGTAGGCGGCGCGGTCGGGCTCGAGGACCTCGACGGCGCGCATCCCGAGGGCCTGTGCCAGGTCCGCGGCCACCGCAAGCGCGCGCGGGGTGCTTCCGGCGATCGCGGCGCCCGCGCCGGCGAACTGCGCGCCCTGTGCGGTCACGGTCATCAGCGGATGCAACGAAAAAGCCTCGTGCGGCGTGAGCGGCTCGAGCAGGGTGGCGCCGGAGCAGTGGCCGACGAGCGGCCCGGGGGAGACCTGAGCCGCGGCCGCCGCGATCTCGCCGTCCGGGACGCACAGCAGCACCACGTCGGCGCCTTGCCCGTCAAAGTCGCGTCCCAGTGGGCCGAGCAGCTCGTAGCGGCTGTTGCTCAGCGCCGCGCCTAGCGCGTTCCCCAACCGGCCCCGGCCGACGATGGCCAGGCGCGTACAGGCAGGGATGTCGGAGGCGCTTTCCCGTTCCAGTTCTCGCATTTGAGATACCGGTCGGCAGTGAATGCTGATCTCGGTTCGAAGTCCGCCCCGGCAAAGGTGACGGCCTCGTCAGAAATGATACCCCGAGTGGCGATCCGGCACGCCTCGCAGGTGTGCGATCGATCACTGATTCGCAGGGCGTTTTTCGCGGTGAATGCGGGGACAGGCACCTGCCGCCGTCATCGGCCGCGACTACCATCGTCAACCGTGACGACCGCCACTGAGCGTCGCGAGCTTCTGAAGGGTGTATACGAACGGGCGCGGGGTTGCACGCGCTGCCCACTGCACCAGACCCGCACCAACGTGGTCTTCGGGGCCGGGAATGCCGACGCGGACCTGATGTTCATCGGCGAGGCGCCCGGAGCCAACGAGGACAGGATGGGTCTGCCGTTCGTCGGTCAGGCAGGCAAGCTGCTCGACAAGCTGCTTGTGGAGATCGGCCTCGAGCGCAAGGAAGTGTGGATCTGCAACGTCCTCAAGTGCCGCCCGCCCGACAACCGCGATCCCCAGCCCAACGAGATCGAGTCCTGTCGCGAGTACCTGCTCAGTCAGGTGGAGCTGATCGAGCCGACCGTGATCTGCACGCTGGGCAACTTCTCCACGAAGCTGCTGCGCGCCGACACGACCGGGATCTCGCGGCTGCATGGGCAGGCCGAGACGCGAATCATCGGCGCCCGCGCGGTCAGGCTATACCCGCTGTTTCACCCGGCTGCCGCCCTGTACACGCCGTCGATGCTGGAGACGCTGAGGACCGACTTCCAGCGGCTGCCCGACCTGCTTGCGCTCGGCCCGCCAGAACAGCCCCAGGTCGTGGAGGCATTGCCCGTCCCAGAGCCCGAGGACGCTGAGCCCGAGGCGCCGGCGGAGGCGATCGAGCCGGTGCCGGCGGCACAGCTCGGGCTGTTCTGAACCCTGACCTACTCGCTGACGCGCTCGATCAGGAACGCGACGCGGACGTGGGCGCGCCACTCGTCGAGGTTGTCGCCCCGGAGACCGACGGAGACGACATCGACCGCCTTGATGTTGCGCAGGGTCGCCCGAGCCTCCTTGAGGGCCGCTTGCACGGCGTCGTCGGAGCTGGTGGTCGAGCTCCCGACGAGCTCGATGATCTTGATCACGGCCACCGTCCTAGGCGACGGTCTCGAGCGGCGCAGCGGGCTGTTCGGGGCGACTGGAGACGACCGGTGGGGGAGAGGCCGGCGTATGTCTGTCGCGCCGCAGCGCCAACCCGAACGCGACCACGGCGCCCACCAGCTGCACGGCGAGCACGACGGTCGCAAAACCCCTGGGCTCGCGGGAGGCCTGTAGGAGCAGGATCGGCTCGGCCACCGCAACGACGCCGATCGCGACCAGGAACCAGGTGCGCTTGAGCGCGAGCATGTATTGCATGGCGAGGTAGGTCGCGGCAAGCGCCGCGAACGCGATGCCGAGGATCAGCAGCGAGTTGGCGGCGAGCAAGCGGTTTGATCCGAACGCCGCGCGCAACAACGGGGTGGAGCCGAAGCCGAAGATCAGCAGCACCGGCACCGCACAGACCGCCACGATCCCGAGCGCGACGATCAGCACCGGCCGCGTGTCCTCCCCGGCAGCGCGCCGGCGAGAGACCTCGGGAACCAGGTAGAACCCCGCGCCGATCGCCACCCAGATCAGGACCTTGGCGGCGACCGCGGTGGCGGCGTAGGAGCTCGCGAGGTCCTTGGTCCCGTTGAACCGGTGCTTGGCGGCGATGATGTCGATGTTCTGCAGCACGGCGATCACGATCAGCCCCGCGATCGGGGCCCATGCGCGCTTGACGTGGGTCCAGAGACCGAACACCGCCTGCGCCGGAGCACCCGCGGGCACCTCTCCGGCGGCGGCGCTGCGCTCCGCATAGCGGCGCAGCTGCACGGCGCAGTAGACGCCCATCGCGATGAACGAGATCGGTGTTCCTAGGTACGCGCCGGTCACACCGAGGCCGGCGGCCGCCAGGGTCGCACCGGCGATCAGGCGGACTCCCTGCTCGCCGACCAGGCTGAGACCGACGCTCTTGTAGTCCCCGACCCCCTGCAGGGCACCGCGAAGGATCGACAAGCCGAGCCACATGCAGCCGGCGGGGATCCCGATCGCCGCGGCCCACTGGTCGTGCTTGACACCGACGGCGGCGGCGATCGGCTCGCGCAGCAGCACCGAAAAGACGGTCAGCGCGGCGGTGAACACCACCAGGCCCTTCATCCAGCGTCTGAGCGTCGCGATCAGACCTGCTCCAACTCCGAGATGCCCCAGCACCCCTTCGCGGGCGGTCGCCACCTGCATGGCCTGGCCGGCGACGGACAGGATCAGGAAGTAGCTGATCAAGGCCGCGAGCGAGGCGTAGTCCGACAGCAGCCGGGCGAACACGACGGTGGAGCCCAGCGCGATGATGTTGTTGGCGATCATCGCCAGCGCAAGCCCCGCCGCCTTGGCGGTGTCGGAGCCGCGAAGGCTCGCGAGCTGTGGTTCGTAGCGCAGCCTCAGTGAGGCGATACGTCCCGGGGACGAGCGGCCGTTGGGAGCGGACATCGTCTGTGACGGTACCGAACGACGCGGTGGACGGACGGGTTCAGGGTGAGCGGGGCCGAGACTACCCTTGCCTCGAGAATGCAGCGCCAGACGACAAGCACCAGTGCCGCCGACACCGAGGCGATCGGCGCCGAAGTCGCACAGACGCTCGCTCCCGGGGACGTGGTGCTGATCGAGGGCGAGCTGGGCGCCGGCAAGACGACGTTCGTGCGCGGCGCGGCACGCGCGCTCGGCGTCGAGACGCCCGTCACGAGCCCGACGTTCACGATCGGCCAGCGCTACCGGGGACGCGTGCCGGTGTCACACCTCGATCTGTTCAGGATCGCCGCGATGTCCGACGAGGACCCGGACCTGCTGGCCGACTATCTGGCCCCGGACACGATCGCGTTCGTGGAATGGCCCGAGGTCGGCGAGGACGCCATGGCCGGACTCGGCCGGATCGCGGTCAGGGTCGTGATGGAGCACGCCGGCGGCGATCGGCGCAGCGTGAAGATCGCGGCCGGCGACGAGGTGAGGTCGGCGTGACGATCGTCGCCTTGGACACGGCCACGCGCGCCACGGTCGCAGCGCTGCTGCGCACCGGCGATCCGGCGCTCGAGCTCGAGGCTCGCGACGATCCGGCTCCCGGCGAGCGGCCGAGGCACGCGACCCGCGTGCTGGAGCTGGTCGCCGACGTCATGGACCGTGGCGGCGTCGGCTGGGACGACGTCGATGCGATCGCGGTCGGCGTGGGCCCCGGCACGTTCACGGGCTTGCGGATCGGAGTGGCGAGCGCCCGCGCGCTTGCGCGCGCGCGGGGAATTCCGCTGGTGGGCGTCTCGACGCTGCAATCGCTCGCCTGCAACGCACCGGCCGACGACGGCGCCGGACGCGACGGCTCGGTCCTCGCCGTGCTCGACGCGCGACGCGGAGAGGTGTTCGCCGCAGGCTGGCCGCTGGGCCATCGGGACGGTCCGCCGACGCTGTTGTCTGCCCGCGCGTGTCCGCCTGAGGCGCTCGGCGAGGTGCTCGGTGCAATGGGCCCATGCACGCTGGCGATCGGAGAGGGGGCGGTAGAATTCAGGGAGGTCCTCGAGCGTGCGGGGGCGCTCATTCCGGATGACCACTCGGCGATTCACAGGGTGAGCGCGATCAACCACTGCCGGCTCGCTCTCAGCATGCGCGGAAACTCACCCGATCAGGTTCAACCCGAGTATCTGCGTCTCCCCGACGCAGAGATCAACCGGCGCGCGGGCGGCGCCTAGTGCACTCATGAGCGTCGACGGTGTGACGATCCGCCCGCTCGGCTACTCCGACCTCCCGCAGGTCATCGGGATCGAGCGGCGCGCCTTCCCGACGGCGTGGTCGCTGGGCATGTTCGTGCTCGAGCTCTCCAAGCCGTCGGGCGTGTGCCTGGCCGCCGTTCGCGAAGGCCACCTCGTCGGCTACCTGATCTGCTCGCGCTACGCCGATGTCTGGCACCTGATGAACATCGCCGTCGATCCGCCGGCCCGACGCCAGGGAATCGCCGGCGCGTTGCTCGAGCAAATGGTGCAGCGCGCCGGGCATGACTCGGCCTACACGCTCGAGGTGCGCCCATCGAACGCGACTGCGATCGCGCTCTACGAGCGGTTCGGGTTTCGTTCGGCGGGCACCAGGAGGCGGTACTACCACGACACCGGCGAGGACGCCGTGATCATGTGGCGGACGGCCGAGACGGCGTCGACCCCGAGCGCATCCGGGTGATCCTCGCACTCGAGACGAGCTGCGACGACACCTGCGCGGCGGTGATCACCCACGACGGCGAGATCCGGTCCAACGTGATCTCGTCTCAAGGGATCCACGAGCGCTACGGCGGCGTGGTCCCGGAGATCGCCTCCCGCCATCACCTCGACCTGATCGGTGCCGTCGTCGATGACGCGCTCGCCACCGCCGACACCGCGCTCGACGGCGTGGACCTGGTCGCGGTCACGTGCGGGCCGGGGTTGGTTGGCGCGCTGCTGGTCGGCGTCGCGACCGCCAAGGCGCTCGCCGCCGCTCACGAGTTGCCGCTCGCCCCCGTCGACCACCTGCACGGGCATGTGGCGGCCGGCTTCCTGGGGCCATCACCGTTCGAGCCACCGTTCCTGAGCCTGATCGCAAGCGGAGGGCACACGCTGCTGGCGCGCGTCACAGACCCCGGACCGGGGTTCGAGGTGCTCGGCCAGACGCTCGACGACGCGGCCGGGGAGGCGTTTGACAAAGGGGCCCGGCTGCTGGGCCTGGGCTATCCCGGCGGCCCGGCGCTCGAGCGCCTTGCCCGCGAGGGCGACGCGCTCGCGTTTCCGTTCCCAACCGGCGCGAAGGTGCAGGGACTTGACTTCTCGTTCGCGGGGCTCAAGACGGCGTTGCTGTACAGGATCCGCGAGCTGGGGGAGGAGGAGGCCGAGCGCCTGCGCGCCGACCTGGCTGCGTCGTATCAGCGCGCGATCGTGGAGTCACTCGCGCTGAAGGTCGAGCGCGGGCTGAGCGAGACCGGGCTGCGCCGGCTCGCAATCGGAGGCGGGGTGGCGGCCAACGGGCCGCTGCGTGAGCGTCTCGCAGGCCTCGACGTGGAGCTCGATGTGCCCCCTCGGGAGCTGTGCACAGACAACGCCGCGATGATCGCCAGCGCCGCGCGGTATGTCGAGGCGATCCCGTATCCGGACTACCTGGACCTCGACGTCTACGCCACCGGCGAGCGCGCGCCGGCCCTGCGATGAGGACGGTCGTCCTCTATGGCCGCGACGGCTGCTGTCTGTGCGACGACGCCCGGGAGATCCTGCTGCAGGTCAAGGCGCGCCGCCCGTTTGTGCTCGAAGAACGGGACATCGACAAGGACGAGAAGCTGCTGCGCGCGTACCTCGAGCGGATCCCGGTGGTCACGATCGACGGTGTCGAACAGTTCGAACTGTTCGTAGACGAGTCCGAGCTTGAGCGTCGGCTCGATATGGTGGAGGCCGGATGAGCTACACGGTAGGGCGTGACGATCGGTCCTTCGCTCAGCCAGGCGCGGATAAGCCGGGGGAGAAGCTGTCACTCGGGGTCGCAGCGCGGCTGTCGCGGTATCTCCAGGTCCTCACGCAGGCACGCAAGATGGGCAAGACGACGATCTCCTCACAGGAGCTCGCCGACTACACGCACGTCAACTCGACTCAGATCCGGCGCGACCTGTCGGGGTTCGGGAAGTTCGGCAAGCGCGGGGTCGGCTACAACATCGAGTCGCTGGTCACACAGATCCGCAAGATCATGCGCACCTCGGGCCAGCACAACATCGCGCTGTTCGGTGCCGGCCACCTCGGCACGGCGATCGCCACGTCCGACATCTTCGCCGACCACGGATTCCGGGTGGTGGCGGTGTTCGACACCGACCAGGGCAAGGTCGGCGAGGCGATCGGGCCGCTCCACGTGCGCCACAACTCCGAGATGCGCCAGGTCATCGAGGACGAGGACATCGTCGTGGCGGTCCTCGCCGTCCCGTCATCGGCCGCTCAGGCGCTCGCCGACGAGCTCGCGGACGCCGGCATGAAGATCATGTTCAACTATTCGGACGCGCTGATTCACGTCCCGCCCGAGGTCACCGTCCACACCTCGAGTCCAGCGGTCGATCTGCTGTACGCGCTGTACTTCTACCTGACCTAGTTAGCTAAGCCAGCGAAGTGGCACCCGACTCCGACAGCGCGCGCGCGGCCTTCGACGCATCGACCGACTTCACGGTCGGGATCGAGGAGGAGTTCGCGCTGCTCGACGCCGCAGACCTCGGCCTGACGGCGCGGTTCAACGAGCTTCGCGAAGCCGCCGCTGACGATCCGGTGCTGTGCGACTCGATCGCCGGCGAGCTGATCGCCTCGGAGATCGAGATCCGCTCGGGGCGCGGCGAGGACCTGGCGGCGGCGATCGCGGCCCAGCGCGACCGCCGCCGGCGCCTGTTCGCGCTCGCGCAGGAGCGCGGGATCGGGCTCGGCGCCACCGGAACGCATCCGTGGTCGGACTATCGCGAGCAGCACATCATCCAGACCGACCACTACCGGCGGGTGGAGGACGGCCTCAAGTACGTCGCGTGGCGCAACAACACGTTCTCGGTTCACGTCCACGTGGGCATCCGAGGCGCCGACCGCGCCGTGCTGGTCTGCGATCGGCTGCGGCCGGTACTCCCGCTGCTGCTTGCGATCTCGGCGAACTCGCCGTTTCTGGACGGGCGCGACTCGGGGCTGCACAGCGCTCGCACTCAGACCTTCACCAAGAGCTTTCCGCGCTGCGGGGTCCCCGATGCGTTCGGCAGCTGGGACGCGTTTGCGCAGTACATCGACTTCCTCGTGCGCACCCGCTCGATCGTCGAGTACACGCAGGTGTGGTGGTCGGTGCGGCCGCATTTCTCGTTCGGGACCGTGGAGGTGCGAATCTGCGACGCCCAGTGCACCGCGGCGGAGTCCGAGGGCCTTGCGGCGCTGATCGTGGCCTGCGTCGCGCAGGCGGCGCGCGACATCGACGCCGGCGTGCCGAGCGTCGACCTCCCGGGGCGCCTGATCGAGGAGAACATGTGGCGCGCGATCCGGTACGGGCTGGATGGCGAACTGCTCGACCTCGAGCGCGGCGATGCGTATCCGGCGTCCGAGACCCTCGACCGGCTGCTGAGCTGGTGTGGCCCGGCCTGCACTGAGCTTGGGATCGACGTCTTGCTGCCCGAGCGAAACGGGGCCCAGCGTCAGCGTGCAATGATCGAGGCGGGCCTGGGAATGCAGGACATCTACACGGCGATCGTGGACGAGACGAGGCGAACTTATGCGGGACAGCTGGGAACGGCGGAGGTGACGCGATGAGTACGGATCCAGGCAGCGTCGGCGGCGAAGCGGGCCGGCCGCCCACCGAGGAGGAGCTTCGCGCCGCCTACGAGGCTGAGATCGCCAGGGTCAAGGTCGAGCAGGTGCTGCTCGAACATGTGGTCACGCTGATCAACCTCGGCATGCGGCGCACCGGCCTCGTCCCGGGCACGGAGGCAGAGCGCGATCCGGCGCAGGTGCGCGTCGCGATCGAGGCGATCCGTGTGCAGCTTCCGTTGCTGGAGCATGTCGCTCCACAGCAGATCTCACCGATCCGTGAGGCCCTCTCCCAGCTGCAGCTCGCGTACGTGAAGATCGGCGGCGCCCCCGGGCCGGCGGCCGGGGCGCCATCGGAGGGCGAGCCTGGAGCCGGCGGTGACGAGCCAGGCCCCGGCGGTGAAGGGCCAGGACCCGGCGGTGGCGGGCCAGCCCCCGGCGGGGGAGGGCCTGGCCGCGGCGGAGGGCCAGGCCCCGGCAGTGGAGGACCGGGTGGCGGGCCGGGCGCTGGTCCTGGCGGCCCCGGGGAGCAGACGCCGCCGCCCCAGCCAGGCGAGCCTGGCCCCGCCCAGCGCAGCGGGCGGCTGTGGGTGCCTGGGCAGTAATCGGCAAGCTTCGCGGGTGTAGTTTCGTGCGCGATGGTGTCGGCGTGAGGACGTTGCGCCGCCGGGCGCGGTAGACTCCGGCGCCGTCGATAGGGCCTCCGCCTCGACTTTGCGCGGAGGGCCCTTTTTTCCGTTCTTGGCTGCGCTCCGCGCGCCTTTACCTAAGAGCTTTCCGGAGGACCTTCTTGCCTAGCTTCCTGACGCACCATGGCGTCCTGGTGGCGCTCGTCTGCGCTGCCGGGGCGGTTGTCTACGGCGTGCTGACGTCGCGTTCACTTCTGGCCCTGTCTCCTGGGAACGAGCGCATGCGCTCGATCTCGGCCGCGGTCCAAGAGGGAGCCCGCGCATACCTGAATCGTCAGTACACGACGATCGCGGGCGTCGGCGTGCTCCTGTTCATCGTGCTGATCCCCGTGCAGAACATCCGAGTCGCGATCGGCTTCGCGATCGGCGGCGTCCTCTCGGCGGCCGCC
>DASYFZ010000318.1:0-1661 GCA_036000295.1 Solirubrobacteraceae bacterium | reverse complement strand
GGAAATGAGTCCATCACGTCTCTGGCTTTCTCCGGTGTTGAGCGAGGGCGGGGAGCGCGAGCCCGTAGAAGTAGGCGATGCCCACGCCCAGCAATGTCTCGAGCACGCGTTCGTTGAAGCGCTTGCTCGCGGTCTGAGGATTCGAGTAGAGCAGCATCAGGAACACGAGGAAGGTGGTGAACGCTGCGGGCCGCCTCGGCGCCGGTCGCTCGGGCCACAGCATCGACACCAGGTTCGGCGGATGATCGGCGCGTGACGCGGACACCCGCGAGAATCATGGCGGAAGGCGCACGCGACCAAGGAGCGACGATGGCTACGACAGAGCAGCTGGTGACCGGCGTTGATTTCGTCCCGTTCTCGACGCAGGACATCGATAAGGCGATTGAGTTCTATGGAGAGGTCCTGGGCCTCCGGCGTTCGGTCCACATCCCCGAGCGTCATTACGCCGAGTTCGAGACCGCCAACGTGACGCTGAGCATCATCGACGGCGAGAGGATGGGCATCGGCCACCGCGCCAATGCGCTGGCGCTCGCGCTGCACGTGGACGACGTCGCCGCGGCGCGAGCGGCGCTCGAGCAACAGGGCGTGGAGTTCCACGGTGACATCCTCGACACGGGCGTTTGCCACATGGCGTTCTTCGCCGATCCCGACGGCAACGCGCTGATGTTCCACCACCGCTACGCGCCGCGCGCGACCGAGGCTTGAGCGCGCGGGCGGCGCAACAGCGATGATGCGCGCGTGAACGGCCGCGTTGTCGTTGTCGGCGTCGTTGCCCTGGCAACGACTGCCGTCCCCGCGCCGGGGTCCAGCCGGGCCGGCCCGGTTGCAGCGGTGCCTGACAGCGGGACCGTCTACATCGAGTCCAACTCCAAGGCGCCGGGCTCTAACGAGATCCTCGCCTTCAGCTACAAGAACGGGTCGCTGAGCGGTCGGCACATTCGCCGCTTTGCGACCGGCGGCAGCGGCTCGCACGATCTCAGCAACTCCGGGGTGCTCGACGCCGATCAGGAGGTGATCACCAACCCCGGGCACACGCTGCTGTTCGCGGTCAACTCGAGCTCGGACACGATTGCGGTGTTCCACATCCATCCCGGCGGGGGGCTGTCACCAGTGGCCGGCTCGCCGTTTCCGTCAAACGGTGCGGCGCCGTCGAGCGTCGGGCTCGCCGGCCGCACGCTGATCGTCGCCAACAAGGCCCAGGACGGAGTCCGCAAACTCCGCAAGACGCCGGCCAACTACACGAGCTTTCACGTCCGACCCGACGGGTCGCTGAGCCCGCCGATCTCATCGATCGACGTCCCACCCGGCTCGTCTCCGCTGCAGGCCTACGTCACGCCGGACCGCAAGGTCCTGATCTCAAGCGAGGAGACCGGCGTGTTCAGGGCGTTTCGGATCGGGCGCGACGGCACGCTGACGCAAGGCCCGAACTCGCCGCTGCGCCTGGCAAAGGGGGTGTTCCCCGGAGGGCACAGGGTTCCCAACGTGTGGCCCGCCGGGCTTGTGTCGAATCCGAGGTTGAAGATCCTCTACGCGCAGGTGGCGAACCTCTCGCGGACGATCATCTACCGCTGGGACGATCAAGCGCGGCTGACGTTCGTGCGGGCCCTGCGGAACCCGCACTCGTTCCTGCCGTGCTGGACGCATCTCAATCGTTCCGGGAC
>DASYFZ010000287.1:0-6786 GCA_036000295.1 Solirubrobacteraceae bacterium | reverse complement strand
GCCACGATGCGCGCCCGCGGCTTGACGCCGCGCTCGCGAGCCTTCTCCTCGGACATCACCAGTATCGCGGCTGCGCCGTCGTTCAATGGACAGGCGTTGCCGGCGGTGACGGTGCCATTGGGCTTGAAGGCCGGCTTGAGCTTGCCGAGCGACTCCACGGTCGTGCCGGCGCGCGGCCCGTCGTCCCTGCTGACCGTGTGCGCGGCGATCACGTCGCCGCCGGCGTCATGGGTCTCAGGGATGTCCACGCCGACGATCTCGCGGTCGAAGTAGCCGCTGTCACGCGCGGCCACCGCGCGCTGCTGAGACTGCGCCGCCCATTCGTCCTGAGCCTCACGGGAGATCTTGCAGCGCTCCGCCACGTTCTCGGCCGTCAGCCCCATCGGGATGTAGACGTTGTATCCGGTGCCGTTGGACCCGTCGATACGCGGGTTCATCACCGGGAGGGTCATGCCGGCACCGCGCGACGTGCATTCGACGCCCGCGGCGATGTACTGGTCGCCTTCGTCGGCCTTGATGGCGTGGAACGCCATCCTGATCGTCTGCAGCGAAGACGCGCAGAAGCGGCTCACCGTCACCGCTGGGACGTGGTGGTCGAATCCGGCCAGTAGCACGGCGTTGCGACCCACGTTGTAGCCCTGCTCGTGATCGGGAAAGCCACAACCCATCATCACGTCGTCGGTCTCGCGGAAATCGACCTCGGGGTTGCGCTCGACGAGCGCGCGTAGCGGGATCGCGGCGAGATCGTCCGCGCGGATGTCCCGCAGTGTCCCCTTGATCGCGCGGCCGACCGGGGTGCGGATTGCATCGACGATGACTGCTTCAGACATGGATCCTCCTTAGCGCGATCCCCCAGAGGACCGGAACGGTGATGTTCAGCTCGTGGCGAGTCTGTGCCCGTGCTCGTGGCGAGTCTGTGCCCGTGCTCATGGCGGGTCTGGGCCTGTGCTCATGCCGAGTCTGCGCCTGCGCGGGAGATGTCCCATCCGCCGGTGGCCACAGGGGCCGTGCGGAGAACTACGCACCCCGGCGCGCACGGACGGCCGCGTCGTGCGAGCTCGGCGGCGTCGTCGGGCTGCGCGTGATCGGTCCGTGCTTCCCCGCATCCGATCGTCACGTTTCCCATGACGACGGCCCTGGAGGCGAGGGCTAGCGTGCGTGGCGATGTCGGGGCACCTTCACCTCGTCACCGGCGGTGACCGGGGTCATCTGGCACAGCCGAGACTCTCGATCAGGATCGTGCTTGCCGAGGATCACATTGCGGTGCGACGCAACCTCAAAGCGCTGCTCGACCGCGAGGAAGGCATGACCGTGGTTTCTGAGGCCGCAGACCTGCAGACCGCCGCGCGAAACGTGCACGGAGACCGCCCCCACGTACTCGTGCTCGACCTGGAGATGCCAGGCGGATCGAGCCTCGAGACGGTCGCGCGCCTTCGGTGCCTCGCGCCCGACACCGAGATCGTGGTCCTCACAATGGAGCCCAGCCCGATACTCGCGCGCAGGGCACTCGAAACAGGTGCCGCCGGTTTCGTGCTCAAGGACAGGGCCGACGACGAACTGCCTCAGGCAGTCCGGACGGCGGCGGCCGGCGGAGAGTACGTCAGCCCCCGCGTCACCGACGGCTTGGATGCGCTCCGCCGGGGCGCCGGCGGGAGCGGGCTGACCCCGCGCGAGACCGAGATCCTGCGGCTGATCGCCCTCGGGCATACCTCCGCCGAGATCGGTGACCAGCTCAAACTGTCGCGGCGCACAGTCGAGGGCCACCGCGCGCGCATCCATCACAAGCTGCGGACGACCACGCGCGCGGAGCTGGTGCGCTATGCGCTCGACCGTCACATGATCGGCGCCTGATCTCGTCGCCGCAGCACAGCGGTCCGCGGCGACATACGGTCTGATGCGGGTGGGAGGTGCCGACCGGTCCGGTGGTTTCCCGCAGTCGGTTCGCAGTTTTCCGTGGAAGTCGCACCGCGCCCCGAGCCCTAACTTGACGGTATGAAAGCCAATCTGTCTCTAGCGGCCGCACCAGACGCCAACCGGGCCCGGGCGCACGAGCCGATCCGCATACTGGTCGCCGACGATCATGCCCTCGTCCGGCGCAGCCTCCGGCTGCTCCTCGCCGGCGAGGACGACGTCGAAGTGGTCGCCGAGGCATGCGACATCGCGACGGTGCTGCGCCACGTACACGGCCACGCCCCGCATGTGCTCGTGCTCGATCTGCAGACGCCGGGTGGATCGAGCATCGAGGCCATCCGGCGCCTGCACGAGTTGGCACCCAACCTCGCGATCGTCGTGCTGACGATGGAGCAGAGTCCGGCGTTCGCTCAGCGGGCGCTGGAGAGCGGGGCCGTGGGATTCGTGCTCAAAGACAGGGCCGACACGGACCTGCCCGCGGCCGTGCGACGCGTGGCGCGCGGAGAGGAATACGTGAGTCCGTGCGTCGCTGCAGGGCTCGAGGCGCGTCGCCGGGTTGTTGAGGGGGACGGTCTGAGCCCGCGCGAGACCGAAGTTCTGAGGTTGATCGCGCTCGGCTACACGAGCACGGAGATCGCGAGCATGGTGCACCTCTCACGGCGCACGATCGAGACTCACCGGGCCAACATCCACCGCAAGCTTGGGCTGTCCACACGCGCGCAGCTTGTGGACCTGGCGCTACGACGCCACCTGATCGGCGCCTGAGCACTTCGCGGTGCGGTCCGCTGACACCGGCAAGCACGCCCGCACAGCGGTGCCGGTCTCATCTGACTCCACCTCGAGCCTTCCTCCCGTCAGGTAAACGCGCTCTCGCATTCCGGCGAGGCCGAATCCCGCCGTCAGCGCGGCGACGTCGAATCCGACACCGTCGTCTCGAACCTCAATGAGAACGTCGGCTTCCACGATGCGTACGGTCACGCGTACCGAGCCGGCGCGAGCGTGCTTTGACACATTCGTCAGCGCCTCCTGCACGAGACGGTAGACGGCGGTTGCCACCTCGGCGTCGAGGGTCTCGGCATCGTCGAGGTCAACCTCGCTGACGACATCCAGCCCCGTCGCGCGTCGGCGCTCGATCAGGGCGTCGATCGCCGGCAGCAGGCCGAGGTCGTCGAGCAACGACGGGCGCAGATCATTGATGATCGCGCGCAGGTTGTCGGTCTCGAGCTCGATGTCCTCGATCGCCTGCGCGACCGCCGGCTCGTTTGCGATCGCCTCGCTGCGCCGCTGCGCCGAGGCGAGCAGGACGCGTAAGCCACCCAGAGCCTGCAGGGTCTGGTCATGGAGCTCGCGTGCCCAGCGACGACGCTCGGCGTCCGACGCGTTCATCGCCGTTCTGAGCCGGTCCTTCTCCACGCTGTGGTGCAGCGCCACTGCGTTCGCGGCCGATGACGCGAACGTGCGCAGCAGTTGCTCGTCCTCTGCACTGAACGCGCCGCCCTGCGCACCGTGATCGAACGCGGCCAGGACGCCCAGGCCGACCCCACGATGCAGCATGGGTACGAGCAGACCAGCGTGGGCGTCGGGGACGCCGAGGCGGCCGGGTGCGACCTGCAGTTGCGAGATGACATCCGTGATCCGCTCGGGGCGTCCTCGTTCCAGCACGCGTCCCGACGTCGATGCGGAGATCGGCAGTCGCTGGGCCGGCCCGCCGGTTACATGTCCGGCGCTCGCCGCGACTACGAGTTCGTCGCCTTCGCGCAGCAGAATCAACACCGCACGCGCATCTACGAGCGCACGCGCACGCTTGACGGTCAGCTCGAGCACTCGGTCGAGCTCCTCGACCCCCGCGATCGCGTCGGCGATGTCGCGGGCGGCGTGCAGGCCGAGCACGGCCCGCTCGGCTTGCTCGCGGCGACGTTCGCTGGACTCATACAGACGAGCGTTCTCGATCGCTGTCGCCGCCCATTGGCCCAAAACGACCGCTGCCTCCTCGTCGGCATCCGAGAACTCGCCGCCCCCTTCCTTCTCGGTGAGGTACAGATTTCCCCAGACCTCTCCCCGAATCAGGATCGGCACCCCCAGGAAGGTGTTCATCACCGGGTGGGCCACCGGAAACCCGTAGCTCTGAGTGTGTGCCCCGACGTTGGCCAAACGGAGCGGACGGGGATCTTCGATCAGCACCCCCAGGACACCCCGGCCCCGTGGCAAGTCGCCGATCTTCAGCCGCGCCGCAGGTTCAATGCCTGAGGTCAGAAACCGCTCGAGCCCGATGCGCTGATCGTCGAGCACTCCGAGTGCCGCGTAGCGGGCGCCCGTGATCGCTCGCGACTCCTCGAGAATCCGCTCGAGCACCGTTTCGGTGTCGAGCTCGGACACGAGCGTCCTCCCCACATCGAGCAGACGGCGAAGCTTGTCCTGGTCCGGTGGCGCGGTCACAGTTGTAAACCAACTCGTCGATGCTCCCTGCCCCGCCCAGCATAAACGCGGAAGTCGCCCGTCTTGCCCGGGCGGCGTCCGTAAGAAATACTGGTCTACGTACTTCTCCACAGCAGAAGTACGGTCAGATCTCGAAGGCGACGCGATTGCGGTCCGACAACGTGGTCGACTCATGGAAGACGCAAGCCACCAACCGGAGGCGCAGCCGGTCCCGCTGTGCGCGGCCTGCGGAGAGGTCATCGGCGTCTACGAGCCGCTTGTGCATGTGATCAACGGCGTGGCACGCAAGACCTCGCGGGCGGCCGAGCCGCAACTCGCGCGGGGCCAGGCCGACGCCGTATACCACCTCGCGTGTCGTGATCTGGGCGGCGCCGACCTCGTCGCCCTGAACTAGTCAGCCTCGAAGCGCACGCAGGGCGTTGAGGATCACGGCCAGATCAATCCCCTCCTGCAGGAGCGCCCCGGCGACCGGCGGCAGATATCCGGCCGCGGCGACGCCCATCGCCACGAGGCTCAGCCCCATCCCACAAAGCACGCTCTGACGCGCGATGAACACTGACCGGCGTCCGGCGTGCACCGCGTCGACAACCCGATCGATGCGATCGACCACGACGACCGCGTCGGCAGTCTCGGAGGAGACAGTGGCGCCGGCCGCCCCCATCGCGATGCCGACGTCGGCCAGCGCCAATGCGGGGGCGTCGTTTACGCCGTCCCCCACCATGATGACCGGGCGCAGCTCCGGCCGGGCCCGGATGCTGCGCACGACTTCGAGCTTGTCCCCCGGGGTTAGCTCGGCATAGACGCGATCGATGCCGAGCTCGCGACCGATTCGCTCGGCGACCGAGCGGCGGTCACCTGACACCATCCCGAGCAGACTGACCCCCTCGGCACGAAGTCGTCGCACGATCTCGACGGCGTCGGACCGCAGCTCGTCGGCCAGCACGATGACTCCCAGGAGATGCCCGTCGGCGGCTACAAGCACGCGCGCTTCGCCGGACCCGTGACCGCTGGACGCGAGCGCCGACGCGATCTCGGCGACAGGAACGCCGGCACCGACCAGGAACTCCCGGCTTCCGACCGCCACGGAGCGCCCGTCAACGGTCCCTTCGATTCCCTGCCCCGGCTCCTCGCGAACGCCACCGGGCTCGGCGAGCACCAACCCCGAATCCACGGCCGCACGCGCCAGCGTCGCACCGAGGACGTGCACCGAAAGCTGATCCACCGATGCGGCCAGTCGAAGGAGCTCCGCCGGGCTGACCCCCTCCCGCGGGATCACCTCCCTTAGGTCCGGCGACCCGACGGTCAAGGTCCCGGTCTTGTCGAACAGCACCGTGCGCGCATGCCCAAGTCTTTCGATTGCTCCCGAGCCCTTGACGATCACTCCCGACCGCGCTGCGCGCGACAATCCCGAGATGAACGCAATCGGTGCCGCCAGTATCAAGGGACACGGTGTCGCGACGACGACGACCGCCAGAGCTCGCACCGGATCGCCACTGGCCAGCCAGGCGCCGAACGCAACCGCCAGCGTGACCGGGAGGAAGATCCCCGCATAGCGGTCGGCCATCCGCACGAACGGCGCGCGCTGGCCCTGGGCCCGGTCGACCAGGCGGACGAGCGCGGCGTATGCGCTCTCGGAGGCGGGGCGCTCGGTCCGCACCTCCATCGGCGGTCCGGCATTGGCGGTGCCGCTGAGCACCTTCATGCCCTGCGACACGCTCACGGGCAACGGCTCGCCGGTCAAGGTGCTGGTATCCAGCACCGCCTCATCGCTTGCCAGGGTTCCGTCGACCGGAACCACCTCGCCGGCGCGCACCGAGACGATGTCTCCGACGGCTACCTCGTCCACCGCGACGATCCGGTAGTCATCGCCAACTCGCACCCGCGCCACCTTCGGTGCCCGTTGCACGAGCGCGGTCAGGTCACGCCGGGCGCGGGCAGATGCCAGCTCCTCGAGCGTCGCGCCGCCCGAGTACATCAACCCGACGATCAGGCCCGCCAGCTCCTGACCGAGCACGAGCGCGCCGATCATCGCCACGAGCGCGACCACGTCGACCCCCATGTGATGCTTGACCGCGACGGTCCACACGACCTCCACGAGCAGCTCGGCCGAGAGCACAGCCACGGCCGCGCCCCAGATGGCTGTGCCGGCGGTGGGGTAGCCGGCAAGGTGCAGCGCTCCACCGAGGACAAGCGCGGCCGCGGCGACTGCCGCCAGGACGATCGATCGATCGCGCAGGAGCCTTGCCAGCCACCGTCGCGGCGGCGACTGGCCGCCCTCGTGCGCCCGCCGGGCGTCCTTTAACGGCGTCTGTCCACGCCGGTTGCCCGGCGTGGACAGGTCAGGGATCAGCGGCTGTGACCGGACCGACATGATCAGGAGACCGGAACCGCCTTGGCAGCGAACATCTCGGCCTCACGCTCGGTCTGCCTGGCGTGCCA
>DASYFZ010000544.1:0-4881 GCA_036000295.1 Solirubrobacteraceae bacterium | reverse complement strand
GAACCACTGCAAGCCCGTTTTCACGGTGCAAGATTCCCTTCAATTGCAGGCGCTTTGCGTTATGACAAGCCAGGCGCCACCGACGTCGGCCGGCGCTCAGGCGCTGGCCGATGCGACCAGCGAGACGCCCGGCAGGCGAATCGCCCCGTCGCTCTCGGTCAACGGCTCCGCCAGCGACTCGGCGCGGCGCCGGACGTCGCTCCGCTGCTCGTCGGTCAGCCGTTGCAGCGCGACGCCGAGACTCGGCGATAGCTCCAGCGACTCATCCCAGAACTCGTCGAAGCGGCCGTACTCACGCGTCACGTCGATCGACTCCACGAGCACGTCGACGAACCCCGCCTCCTCGATCATCCCCTGTAGTCGCTGCGGATCCGCGAGGGAGAAGATCCCGGCCGAGACGCTGCGGTCGATCGGCTCGATGTAGCCGCCCTGGATGAGCGCGTCGGTCGGGATCGTGGCCCACGGATTCGCCTCGGGACCGTCCCACACCGCCAGCGCGATGCGTCCGCTGGGCACCAGCACGCGCCGCGCCTCGCGCAGGCCCGCGGCCGGGTCGACGGTGAGCATGTACGCCCACCGGCACACGATCGCGTCGACACTCGCAGTCGGAAGATCGATCCACTCGATCTGGAGCTGCTTGAACTCCAGCTTGACGCTGCTCAGGTCCAGAGCGCCGGCCCTTTGGCGAGCCACCTCGAGCATCCCCTCCGTGGCGTCGCTGGAGATCAGCGTTCCTCCCGGCGCGATCAGCTCGGCCGCGAGAAAACCGGTGTCGCCAGGCCCGGCGGCGAGCTCGAGCAGCCGGTGGCCGGGCTGGAGCGAGAGCTGCTCGATCATCCACGTCGACACCGGCATCCCCCAGTCGCGCACACTCTGCGCGCGCCGGCCCCAGCCAGTCGACGCTTGCTCCCATCCGTCGAGGATCCCGGCCCGCTGCTCCTCGGTGTCAGGCACGTCCGAAGAGGGGTCGGGCGGGTTCGAGGGGTCGGGCGGGTTCGAGGTCACTGGCTGCGCTCCGAGAGGCGCCGGGTGATCTCGCTGAAGGCGCCCTCGATCTGACTGCTGAGGCGCGACTGGAAGATCTCCATCACCGCCTCGGCCGCGATCGGGCGCAGCCGCTGCACGGCCGCCTCGATCTCCGGCCAGCGCTCCGGCGGCATGTCGGCCTGCGCGAACGGCTTCCACACCTCGCGCAGGAACAGCTTCACGAACGATCGCGACACAGAGTCGCTGTGACGCTCGATGTCCTCGAGCACCGACAGCGCGCTGTCGAGCGAGATGCCGTGCCCGACGACCTCGTCGCCGAGCTCGAGCAGCGCGGGATTGGAGGCCTCGTAGCGGCCGTCGCCGGCCGGCGTCAGGATCCCGAGCTTCAGCGCCCGCGCCAGCACGTCGGGACCCTCGACCGGGTCGACGCGGAAGCGCCGGCTGAGCTCGCCGGGCGTCAGCGTCTGGGGAGCGTGATCGCTGCGCGGCGCCGCCAGCGACCGCTTGAAGTGCAGCAGCCGCTCCGCCGTTCCCTGCTGGTCCTCCAGCAGCCGCTTGATGCCGTTGAGGTTGAAGCCCTCGTCCTGGAGCTCGCGGATCTGCTTGAGCTGCGCGACGTGCTCGGGGCCGTAATAGCCGACCCGCATGCGCACGTCGGGCGGCGCGAGCAGCCCCCGGGCCTGGTGCGCGCGAATGTTGCGCACCGACATCCCTGTCTGCGCCGCGAGCTGTTCGATCGTCAGATCGTTCTCGCTGCGCGCGGTCGTGCCGTTCGCCGTGGCGGAACTGGACATCGGATGCGCATCATAGTCGCAATGAACGTCACATCGAACGACGTCACGTCAGGTCGTGTGATCTGGGTACGTTCTCAATCCCGAGCGCGCGCGAACCAACCGGCATATCCCCCAAGTCGATGCATCCTCGCCGGCACCTTTGGGGGAAAACAGCGTGGGACGCGGGTTTCCCCCAAAAGCGCTGCAGCGCGATGTCGAGTTGGGGGAAATGCCGGGCAGCCGCGGCGGAGGGACCTCGCCGCTAAGCCAGCTGGCCGCGGCGGCGGGACCTCGCCGCTAAGCCAGCTCGCGCCGCAGCAGCTTCCCCGTCTGGCTCCGCGGCAGCCCCGGCACGAACTCGAACGCCTTGGGCACCTTGTAGCCCGCGAGCCGCTGCGAGCAGAACGCCCGCAGCTCCTCGGGCCCGACGGTCGCCCCGTCGCGCAGCACCACCGACGCGACCACAGCCTCCCCCCACTCCGCGTCCGGCCGCGCGAACACCCCAGCATCCGCGACGTCGGGGTGCAGAAGCAGCACGTCCTCGACTTCGACCGGTGCGACGTTCTCGCCTCCGGTGACGATCGTGTCCGCCTTGCGCCCGGTGATCACCAGCCGCCCGCGCTCATCGAAAGCCCCCAGGTCGCCAGTGAACAGCCGCCCGTCGGAATCCAATGCGCTCGCCGCGACCATCGGGCCCCGCACGACCACCTCGCCTGAGGAGAGAAGCACCTCCGCGCCGGGCAGCGGCCACCCGAATGTGACGATCTGTGAGCACGTCTCGGTCATTCCGTAGCTCGGCGCGACCCCAACCCCGGCGGCCGAAGCCCGTTCGAGCAGCGCGCCCGAGATCGGCCCACCGCCAAGCAGCACCCAACGCAGCGTCGGCGGCGCCGAGAGCCCCGCATCGAGCAGTCGGGACAGCATCGTCGGGACCAAAGACACGAGCGTGATCCGCCGCCCTGGGTCCATCAGGTCAGACAACACCCGCTCGGTGTCAAAGCGCCCGTGCACCACGGCGGTCGTCGCGTAGATCGAGCTGCGGATCGGGATCGACAGCCCGCCGACGTGGGTCAACGGCATCGGGCACAGCCAGCGCTCGGCCGGATCCAACCCGAGCGCGACGGCCGAGCCCAGCGCGTTCGCGAGCCAGTTGCCACGCGTCAGCACCACCTGCTTGGGCGCCGCGGTCGTCCCCGACGTGTGCATCACCGTCATCGGCGCGTCGCCGAACGACGTCATCGGCCACGAGATCGTCGTCGGCACCGGCAGTTCGGTCAGCACGATCTTCGCCCCTGCCATCCGCCGAGAGCGCTCCTCGTCAGTCAGTCGCAGGTCCACCGGAACCGCCACCGCCCCCGCCAACAGACATCCGTGCAACGCGACCGCGAAGTCCTCGACGTCCGGCAGCGCAACCGCGACCCGGTCGCCGGGCGCAACGCCGTCACGCTGCAGCGCACCAGCTACACCGATCGCTTCTTCAGAGAGTTGCGGGTACGTGAGAGCGCGCGACGGCCCCTCGATCGCCACGCGATCGGGGTGCTTGCGGCCGGCGAGGTGGATCCAGACGGTCACCATCGAAACGGTAACCTCGGGCGCCCCCACAAGGAGTTCCGCTTTGAGCATCACTTGGGCCTCGGCCGCTGACTACCAGGACATCCGCTACGAGGTCGGGACCGGTGACGACGCCGGCATCGCGAAGATCACGATCAACCGCCCCGAGGTACGAAACGCCTTCAGGCCCGAGACCGTGATCGAGCTCTCGGACGCATTCACGAGAGCCCGCGAAGACCTGACGGTGGGCGTGGTGATCCTGACCGGCGAGGGGACCGAGGCGTTCTGCTCGGGCGGCGACCAGCGCACCCGCGGCGGCCGCGGCGGCTACGTGACCGGCGCCGACCCGACCGAGGCCGGCAAGCACCAGGCCGTTGGACGCTTCCACGTCACCGACCTACACGTCCAGATCCGGCGCATGCCAAAGCCCGTCGTCGCGATGGTCGCCGGCTACGCGGTCGGCGGCGGCCACGTGCTGCACGTCGTGTGCGACCTCACGATCGCCGCCGACAACGCCCGCTTCGGTCAGACCGGCCCGAAGGTCGGCTCGTTCGACGGAGGCTTCGGCGCAACCGTCCTCGCCCGCCTGGTCGGCCCCAAGAAGGCCAAGGAGATCTGGTTCCTCTGCCGCCAGTACGACGCAAACCAGGCGCTCGACATGGGACTGATCAACGCGGTCGTGCCCGTCGACAGGCTCGAGGAGGAGACCGTGCAATGGTGCCGCGAGATGCTCGCCCTCTCCCCCTTCGCGTTGCGCCTGCTCAAGGCCAGCTTCAACGCCGATGAGGACGGCCTCGCCGGCATCCAGCAACTGGCCCACGACGCGAACCTGCTCTTCTACATGAGCGAGGAGGCGCAGGAGGGCCGCAATGCCTACCTCGAGAAGCGCAAGCCCGACTTCGCGAAGTTCCCCCACAGGGCGTAAATGACCACCACCAGCGCCACGCCGAGCGGGGTCCGCATCTGGCTGATGGCGGCGCGCATCCGCACGCTGCCCGCAGCGATCGCGCCTGTGCTCGTCGGCACCGCCCTCGCCGGCTGGCAGCACATCTTCCATCCCCTGCGCTTCGTCGCCGCGCTCGTCGGCGCGATCTTCATCCAGGTCGGCACCAACCTCTCAAACGACTACTCCGACGCCCGCCGCGGCGCCGACGCCGAGGATCGCCTCGGCCCGGTCCGCGTCACCGCCGGCGGCCTCGTCCCGCCCAACCAGGTGCTCGTGGCGACCTACGTGTCGTTCGGTGTCGCGGTCCTCGCCGGCGTCTACCTCGTGGTCGTCGCCGGCTGGCAGCTGCTGCTCGTCGGCGCCGCCTCGATCCTCGCCGGCGTGCTCTACACCGGCGGCCCCAAGCCCTACGGCTACGAGGGCCTCGGCGAGGTGTTCGTGTTCCTGTTCTTCGGGATCGTCGCCGTCGCCGGCTCGTACTTCGTGCAGGTCAAGCACCTCGACTGGAAGGCGTTCGCGCTCGCCGTGCCGGTTGGCCTGCTCGCGTCGGCGATCCTCGTCGTCAACAACTTCCGCGACATCGACTCCGACCGCCGCGCCGGCAAACGCACGCTCGCGGTCCGC
>DASYFZ010000268.1:0-5760 GCA_036000295.1 Solirubrobacteraceae bacterium | reverse complement strand
TCCGACGGCTCGGTTTCGCACCGGCGCTTCGCCGAGCTTGACCGCGTGCTCGAACCCGGTGACCTGCTCGTCGTCAACGTCTCGGCGACGATCGCCGCCGCGGTCTCGGCCCGCCGCCCCGACGGCGAGCGTGTCGCCGTGCACTTCGCCACGCCGGCGCCCCGGCTCGCCGACGGCTGGTGGGTGGTCGAGCTGCGGTCCTCGGACGGCGGGCGCCCGCTGCGTGCGACCGTCGGCGAGCGGATCTCGCTCGATGAAGGCGCCGAGCTCGAGCTCGTTACCCCGTACGCCTCGGGCGCTCGGCTGCTGCTCGCGCGGTTCGAGGGCGGCGAGTCGGTCACCGCGTATCTGGAGCGCCACGGCAGACCGATCCGCTACGGCTACGTCAACTCGCCATGGCCGCTGGACGCCTACCAGAACGTCTACGCGACGACGCCCGGCAGCGCCGAGATGGCAAGCGCCGGCAGGCCTTTCACTCCCCAGCTGATCACGCGGCTTGTCGCCGGCGGCGTTCTGTTCGCTCCGATCACGCTGCACTGTGGCGTGTCCTCGCCCGAGCGCCACGAGGCTCCGTTGCCCGAGCGCTTCGAGGTGCCCGAGCAGACCGCGGCGCTGATCCGCTCGGTGCGTGAGTGGGGCGGGCGCGTGATCGCGGTCGGCACCACCGTGGTGCGTGCGCTCGAGACAGTCGCGCAGCCCGATGGGTGCGTCGTCGCCGGCGCCGGGTGGACGTCACTGGTGGTTACGCCCGAGCGTGGGCTGTGGCTGGTCGACGGCCTGATCACCGGCTGGCACGAGCCCGAGGCATCTCACCTGGAGATGCTCGAGGCGGCCGCGGGTCCGCAGCTGCTCGCTCGCTCATATGACGCGGCGCTGGCGTGCGGGTACCTGTGGCACGAGTTCGGCGACAGCCACCTCGTGTTGCCCTGAGGGCTAGTGCAGCTCTGAGGGCGTGAGGTCGCCGAGCAGCGCGACGGCCCGCGGGTCCGAGCCGTCGTCGAGCACCACGGCCCCTCCCGGCCAGTACGGGTGATCGGGTGCCGCCCGGTGCAGAAGCAGCGGCTCGTACACCCACGATCCCGTGTTCGCGATTCGGGGGCGGCCGGCGATCCCATGCCACTGCGATTCGATGTCGCCTTCGAGCGGTCCGAGCCGGTGCACGTGCCCGAACAGCACCCAATCGGCGTCGAGGCCGAGGCTGTAGATCACCCGCGCCAGCGCCGGGATGCTCGCGCGGCGCATCTGCATTCCGAGCACCGCGGCCAGCAACGGCGCCATCCGCCGATGCAGCAGTGGCTTGGGCACGCGGGGCATCGTCGCCGCACGCAGTAGCTCGGCCAGATCCTCGACCATCGTCGCCAGCGGCCGCGGGAGCCAGCGCGTGAGCCACGCCTCCACATGCGTGACCGAGGGGCCGCCGGCCTGCTCGTAGTCGACCGGCAGCGCCTCCTCGCGCGGCAGGCGGCCGAGCAATCCGCGCGCGACTCCGAATGCCGATGTCGGCAGCAGGTGACGGTCCAGATAGTGGCCGTGCGTCGCCCAGACACGGTCGCTCAGCCACACTCCCGGATAGTGCACGCGCACGCGCGCGGGCGCGAGCCACGCCGTGACTCGTGCAAGCCCCGGCGTGGCGTCCACCGGGACTACCGCGTCGGGCGCCAGCCGGGAGCCCTGCGCGCGCACCCACGAGGCGACGAGCCGGCGGTCGTGGTTGCCCGGGACGAGGATCGCCTCGCGTCCACTTCCAAGCCGCGCGCCGATCGCCTCGAGCACGGGTTGGGCGACGGCCATCGCGTGCGCGGTGCGTCCCTCGAGCAGCTCGATCACATCGCCGAGCAGCACCAGCCGGTCCACGTCGTCCAGCGCGGCCAGCAGCCGCTCGAGCGGCTCACGGCTGGTGAGCACGCTGTTGCGGACGCGTGCGCCGAGATGCAGGTCGGAGATGACGAGCGTTCGCACGCCACCTCACGTTAGTCGGCCCCGGGCGTGGCTTGCGGACCCCCGGGGCCGGTCAGCGGAAGGATCAGGCGACGTAGATCGGCGCGGCGAAGTGAATCCGCACGCCGCGCGGCAGCACAAGCACGGGGCAGGTGGCGTTTTCGATCTCGCCCTGCGCCTGCGAGGAGATCATCACGCGACCGTCGGGCGCCTCGGCCCGTGAGCCGACGATCAGCAGGTCGACCTGGCGCTCGTCACGCGACAGAACCGCGTCGAAGCGGTCGGCGAGCTCGCGCGCGTTCTCGATCGCGACGTCGTCACCGGGAGTCACGAGCAGCCCGATGCGGTGGATCTCCGGCGCGCGGTTGGCCCTGTAGTTGGCCGGCGCGATCGCCACGGCGGCGGTGCCGCCCTCGATCAGCTTCCAAGCCGAGCACTGCGGCTCGACGTGCCCGGCGGCGGTCCGGTAGTCCGAGCCGAACACCACTATGTCCGCCTCCTCTTGCTCGGCGAGCAGCTTCAAGCCTTCGCCGGTCGAGGGGCTCATGACCACGCGGCGCTCAACCTCGAGGTCCTCCAGCCAGCGCGCGCCACGCCCGAGCAGCGCCTGGGCCTCGGACTCCTCGAGCTCTTCGCGCTCGCGTG
This sequence comes from Solirubrobacteraceae bacterium, assembly GCA_036000295.1. Classification (GTDB taxonomy): domain Bacteria; phylum Actinomycetota; class Thermoleophilia; order Solirubrobacterales; family Solirubrobacteraceae; genus Palsa-465. The sequence goes on along the minus strand of DASYFZ010000268.1, from coordinate 3,177 downwards.
ACGACGCCGTGGTGTGGCGTACGTAGGCGAGGGTCAACTCGGCGCCCGCCTCGGCGAGCACGCGGCCGAGGATCAGCGCGTCGTGGTCGTTGTGAGTGTCGTCGTAAGAGACGATTGCCTGGGCTGCCATCGCGGTCTCCAGTCTTCCTTCGGTCGATTCCCGGCTCCTTCGACCCGCAGGATTCCATCGACCTTGTATTAGTACGAGTGAAGTTCCTCATATGTGGGATAAGCTTTCCTGATGCTGCACGTCGGCCGGCTGAAGGTCCTGACCGAGGTCGTCGGGCGGGGGTCGTTCTCCGCCGCAGCCGAGGCGCTGTCCTACACGCAATCGGCCATATCGCAGGCGATTGCACGGCTCGAGGCCGAGACCGGCACGATGCTCGTGGTTCGCGACCGCCAGGGGATCCGCCCGACCGCGGCCGGGGCCACGCTCGTCGAGCATGCGGAGGCGATCTTCGCCCAGATCGAAGCCGCTGAGACGGATCTTGCAGCGGTGCTGGGCGTGCGCATCGGCAGGCTGCGGATGGCGTCGTTTCCGTCGGCCGGCGCGACCCTGATGCCGCTGGCGATCGCGAGGTTCCGGGAGGCGCACCCCGACGTTTCGCTGACGCTGGCCGAAGGCGAGCCCGAGGAGATCGCCCCGCGCCTGCGCGCCGGCGAGTTCGACCTCGCGCTGTTGTTCGAGTTCCCGGGCGTTCGCGAACGCCCCGGCGCCGGCCTGCGCAGCGTCGGCCTGCTCGAGGACCCGATGCACGTGGCGCTCCCGGCGGCGCATCCGCTCGCCGACAAGCGCGCGCTGACGCTGGCCGACCTGCGCGACGAGGACTGGGTGCAGACGTCGGAGTCGAGCCCGTGCGCCCGGCACGTCGTGCGATCGTGCCTGGCGGCGGGGTTCGAGCCCCGCGTCACGTTCGAGTCAGACGACTACGAGACAGTGCAGGGGTTGGTCGCCGCCGGCGTGGGCGTGGCGCTGATCCCACGTCTGGCCCTCACCGGCTTGCGCTCCGAGATCGTCGTGCGAGAGCTGGCGCCGCGCAGTCCCGAGCGCAAGGTCGTCGCCGCAACCACCGCCGGGCCGGGCGTCGCTCCGGCGGCAAGATCGATGATCCGCGTCCTCAGCGACGTCGCCCGCCGCTACACCGACGCGCACCTGTCCGTTGTCAGCTCCGCGGCGAGCGCGAGCTGACCATCACGAACCACCGGCTGGCGTGCAGCACGGTGCCGCCGCCCAATTCCTCCGCGAGCGCGTCGGGCTCGAAGAAGCGTTTGTAGACCTCGTACCGGGAGCCGTCGTTGAGGACACGCTCCTGCCACTCCTCGGGCTCGTGGTCCGGGCGTCGCGCTGAGTCGACGATCACCAGCTCGCTCGCCACGCGATGCGCCTCGGCGAAAAACACCTCGCGGTCACGATCCTGCAGGTGGCCGTAGAAGTGGCCGGTGAACAGCCGGTCGAACGAGCCGTCGGCGAACGGCAGCGCGAGCGCGTCGCCCGAGATCAGCTCGGCATCCGGAACGCGCTCCGAGGCGACCTCGAGCATCCGTTCGCTCTGATCGAAGGCTGTGATCTCTCCGCGCAGATGCCGGGTGAGGAAGCCCGTTCCGCATGCCACATCGAGCGTCCTCGCGGGGGCAAGTGCCGCGACGTCGTGCTGGAGCTCGGTCAGATCCTGTTCCCAGCCGGGCCGGTCGCGCTGGGCGAAGCGGCCGACCCCGAGATACCAGTCGTCGTATTCCGGGGCCCGGTGGTCGTAGTACTGCTTCATCGTTTTGAATCCTGGCACAGGCTGATGATTGACTTGGGTGGATGGACCGCACGCCGAGGCTCGTGTTTGGACAGGTCGCCGAGCGTTATGACCGCGTCCGGCCGTCGTATCCGGATGCGCTCGTCGACGAGGTGATCGCGCTGGCGGGCGCCGGGCGGGCGCTCGAGGTCGGCGCCGGCACCGGCAAGGCGACGTTGATGTTCGCGCAGCGAGGCGTTGGCGTGCGCGCGGTCGAGCCCAGCCCCGAGATGGCGGCGATCGCCCGCGTTCGCTGCGCCGACTTCCCCGGCGTCACGATCGAAGAGACCGACTTCGAGGACTGGCACGGAGACCGGCATGCGTTCGCGCTGGTGTTCTCCGCGCAGGCGTGGCACTGGGTCTCGCCCGAGCTCAAATACGTGCGCGCACGAGAGGCGCTGACGGACGGTGGATGGCTTGCTGCATTCTGGAACCGGCCCGACTGGGGGCGCTGCGCGATGCGCGACGAGCTTGCAGCCGCCTACGAGAAGACGGTCCCCGACTTCGGCTCGGATCCGGGGCCGATGCATCCAGGAAGCGAGATCGCGCCCGATCGCTGGGAGGACTGGGACGCCGAGATCGCGTCGGCGGCCGGACTGGAAGATCCCCGCACGCGGTTCTACGAGTGGAACGCCGAGTACACCTCGCAGCGCTACGTCGAGCTGATCGCAACGACTCACGACCACATCCTGCTCGACGACACCGCGCGCGAGGCGCTGCTGGAGGCGGTCGGCGATGTGATCGAGCGCCACGGCGGCTCGCTGTCGCTGCCGCTGATCACAAAGCTCTGCCTCGCCCGCGCCGACGCGACAGGCGAGGGCCTGTGAGCAACGACGGCGTCGTGCGCGGAGACGACGGCGTCGCCCGCTGCGCGTGGGGCGACTCAACCCGCGACTACCGCGTCTACCACGACACCGAATGGGGCATGCCCGCGGGCGACGACGTGGTGCTGTTCGAGAAGCTGAGCCTGGAGGCGTTCCAGTCCGGTCTCTCGTGGTTGACGATCCTGCGCAAGCGCGAGGACTTCCGGCGGGCGTTCAAGGGCTTTGACTTCGAGCGAGTCGCGCGGTTCGGGTCGCGCGACGTCGAGCGGCTGATGGGCGATGCGTCGATCGTGCGCAACCGCTTGAAGATCGAGGCGGTCGTCAACAACGCGCGTCGCGCTGTCGAGCTCGTCGACTCCGAAGGCTCGCTGGCGGCGTATGTGTGGGGGTTTGAGCCCGCCGAACGCGACCACGCACTGGACCGGGCCGCGCTCGCCAAGCTGTCGATGACGCCCGAGTCGACCGCGCTAGCCAAGGACCTCAAGCGGCGCGGCTGGCGCTTCGTCGGGCCCACCACCGTGTACGCGTTCATGCAGGCGATGGGCCTGGTCAACGACCACCTCGACGGA
>DASYFZ010000207.1:0-2878 GCA_036000295.1 Solirubrobacteraceae bacterium | reverse complement strand
GAACACGTGGTCCTCGCGCATGATCAGACGTTCCTGCAGGCCGCCGTCGACGTGGATGCCGATCAGCTGGAAGTTGTCGCACGTGTTGAAGCGCCCGACGCTGCACGGGTAGCACTCCCCGCACGCGTGCAGGGGCCACAGCGCGACCCGCTGGCCGGTCGCCAGCTCGGGGCGGCAGCCGGGCCCAAGCGCCGCGATCGTGCCCGACACCTCGTGACCCTGGACGCGAGGAAACTGCGAGCCGCCCGCTTCATTGGACAGCTCGCCGGTGAAGAAGTGGTAGTCCGAGCCGCAGATCCCGGTCGCGTCGGGCGCGACCAGCACCTCGCCCGGCCCTGGGTCGGGCGGGTCGGGGCGGTCGGTCACCGCCATCGCCCCGACGCCTTCTGTCACGACCGCGCGCATCACGCCTCCGCGGCGCTGCTCATCCCCAGACCTCCGCCGCGGTCTCCACGATCAGGTTGAGCTTTGCGATCTGCTCGTCGCGCGTCAGCGCGTTGCCCTCGACCGTCGAGGAGAACCCGCACTGACCGGACAGGCACAGCTGCTCGATCCCGATGTACTTGGTGGCCTCCTCGATGCGCCGCTTGAGCAGATCCTTGCTCTCGAGCTCGGGCCGCTTGGTCGTGACCAGGCCCAGCACCACGAGCTTGTTCTTGGGCACGAACCGCAACGGCTCGAAACCACCCGAACGCGCGTCGTCGTACTCGAGGAAGAAGCCGTCGACATTGAGCCCGCCGAACAGCGCCTCGGCGACGAAGTCGTAGCCGCCCTCGGCCGCCCACGAGGAGCGGAAGTTCCCGCGGCACAGGTGCGTGGTGACGGTCAGGCCCTCCGGCCGTCCGTCGAGTGCCTCGTTGATGTGGCGGATGTAGGCCTCGTGCAGGTGCTCGGCGTCCTCGCCCTTCTTCGCCATCGCCTCGCGCTGGGCGGGGTCGTTGAGGTAGGCCAGGCTGGTGTCGTCGAACTGCAGGTACGTGCAGCCCAGCGCCGCAAGCGCCTTCACCTCTTCGTTGTACGTGGCCGTGAGGTCGGCCCAGAACTGGTCGGCGTCGGGATACACGTCGGGATCGAGCGCCGCGGTGCCGCCGCGGTAGTGGACCATGCTCGGCGACGGGATCGTCAGCTTCGGCGTCACGTCGCCGGTCACGAGGCCCTGGACGAACTGGAAGTCCTCGCCGAAGATCGTGTGGTCCAGGTGCAGCTTCTCGCCGACGTGCAGCGCCGCCGGCTTCCACTCGATCACGCCGTCGGCGTTGCGGAACTGGACCTTGATGTCCCCCGGCGCCGTCGAGATCCCGCCGATCTGGTAGATGAAGTCCATGTGCCACGAGGCGCGGCGAAACTCGCCGTCGGTCGCGGACTGAAGCCCGACATCGTGCTGCAGCTTGACGACGTCGCGGATCGCGTCGTCCTCGACGGCGCGCAGCTTGAGCGCGTCGATCTTGCCGGCCTTGAATTCCTCGCGCGCCTTGAGCAGCTCCGGCGGCCTCAGCAGGCTGCCGACGTGGTCTGCCCGAAACGGCGGCGAGGTCCGCCGCCCGCCCGCGACCGCGGTTTCTGTCTGGAGCTCAGCCATCTACTACCTCCCGGTGGTGTCTTGCATGAAGTTGATCTCGATCCGCACGCCGCTCGGATCCTGCACGAACACCTGTCGGGGGCCCCCGCCCGGGACGGTGTTCAGCACTGCGGGCACGCCTTTGCGGTCCAGCAGCGCGCGGGTCTGTTCGTAGTCGCTACCTCTGAAGGCTATGTGGTCGACGGGTCCGGGTCCCGCCCCGTCGGCCACCGGCAGACCGAGCTTGCGCGCGTGCTCGAGGTAGGGCTCGCGCGCCGCCAGGTGCAAGCAGGGGGTGGCGCCCGCGTACAGCCAGTACCCCGGAAACTCCAGCGGCGGTCGGTCGCCGAGCTCCAGCCCGACCACGTCGCAGTAGAACTCGCGAGCCCGCTCGATGTCGTCCGCGAGCACGAGCACGTGCTCCATCGCGGTTACGCCGCCGCTCATGTGGCTGGCTCGCCGCCGGCCACCGCCGGCGTGCGAGCCGCGCCGTTACTGCCACGCAGCAGGTACGCACTGTGGAGCAGCTCCGGGTTCTCGCGAAGCTCCTTGGCGTCCCCGGAGAACTGGATGCGCCCACCTTCCATGATGTGCGCGCGGTTGGCGAGGCCCAGCGCCACGGTCACGAACTGCTCGATCAGCAGCACGCCGATCCCCGACTCGGCGATCTCGCGAATCGTCGGGATCAGCCGGTTGACGATCACCGGCGCCAGGCCCAGCGACAGCTCGTCGATCAGGATGTACTTCGGCTGCGAGACGAGCGCCTGGGCGAGCACCACCATCTGCTGCTCGCCGCCCGACAGCGCCCGCGCTGGTGCATCCAGGCGCTTCTGTAGCTCTGGGAACAGCTCCAGCGCCCGCGCCCGGCCCGCCTGCGCCTGGTTTCGCGGCAGCGTGTACGTGGCCACCTTGATGTTGTCCTCCACCGACAGCTCCGGCAGCAGCCGGCGTCCCTCGGGGACGATCGCAACTCCCGCGCGCCGGATCCGCTCCGGCCGCTTGCCCGCGAAGTTGGCGCCGCCCACCTCGATCGTGCCTCCCGTCGGCCGCAGGATCCCGCCGACGGCAAGCACGAGACTGGACTTGCCCGCTCCGTTGGGGCCCAGCAGCGCCGTGATCTCGCCGGCCGGAATCTCGATGTCCACCTTGCGCACGACCGCGCGGCCGCCGCGTTGGACGGTCAGCCCGCCTACCCGGAGCGCGTCTGCCGAGTCAGCCATGGGCTAGACGTTCTCCTCGGTCCCGAGGTACGCCCTGATCACTCGCTCGTCGCGCAGCACCTGGTCGGTCGGGCCTGAGCTGATCAGCTTGCCGAAGTCC
>DASYFZ010000199.1:0-2508 GCA_036000295.1 Solirubrobacteraceae bacterium | reverse complement strand
CAGGCGCCGCTCCCCGGCTCGGCTCAGCAGCAGCAGCTCATCGACAGTGTGCGAGAGGCGGTCGACCTCGCGGAGTCCGGCCTCCAGCTCGTGCACGGCGTCGTCGGTGCCGGCCGTCGCCTTGGCTTCTTCGAGCCGCAGCCGGAGGCCCGTGAGCGGCGTTCGAAGTTGATGCGAGGCGTCGGCGACGAATTCGCGTTGCGCGTCGAGCAGGCGCGCGATCCGATCGGTCATCTCGTTGAACGAGTTCGACAACGAGCGCTGCTCGAGGCTCCCCTCGACCTTTGCTTGGGCCGTCAGATCGCCCTGCGCGACGCGACGCGCGACGACCTCGAGCCTGCGGAGCGGGCGACCGATCTGGGCCGCGAGCACGCCACCGGCGAGCAAGCCGATCGCGAGCACGATCAGCCCGATCAGAATCAGCGCGAGCTCGACATTGAACACCGCCTGGTGCACCGCGGCGACGCTCTGGGTGACGCGCACGGCACCGGCGGTGCGACCGTTGTGGATGATCGGTACGGCGGTCGCGAGGATCTGCTGACCAAGCGTCTTCGATGCTCGCTGCACCTGGACCGGTTTGCCGGCCAGGGCACTCTCGATCTCGGGCCGGCTCTCGTAACTGGAACCAAGCTGAGCCGGGCCCGCGCTGTCCGCCAGCACGCCGCCGCTCGCATTGACGATCAGAACCCGCCCACGCACGGACTGCGCCGCGTTTCTCGTGAGCGTCCCGAGCGCCGCGCGGCGCGTGAGCAGGTCGGCGGCTGTCGCCGCCACGAGGTCGGCCTGGCCCTGTGCCTGCGTCCGCACCTCGGCATTGACACGGGCGCTGAGGTTCAGCGCCAGCGGCACGCCGAACGCGACGATCGCGAGCAACAACACGTACGCCAGCGCACCGAGCAGTCGAACGCGGATGCTCATGGCGTGGACTCCGGTTCGGCGGCGAGGCGGAAACCGACCCCGCGCACGGTGTGAATGTAGGCGGGGTCGGCGGGGTCGTCGCCGAGCTTGCGGCGTAGCCAGCCGATGTGGACGTCGAGCGTCTTGGTCGAACCGAACCAGTTCATGTCCCACACATCGCACATCAGCGCCTCGCGTGTGACCACGCGCCCCGCATCGTGCGCGAGCCGGGACAGCAGGTCGAACTCCTTGCGGGTCAGGGAGATCTCGCGGCCGCCCCGCCACACACGCCGGGAACCGGGGTCGATGCGGACGTCCTGGACGACCAGCTCATGGTCGTGTGCAGCCGGGGGACGGCCGCGCCGGAGCACGGCTCGGATCCGGGCGATCACCTCTCCGGTCGCGAACGGTTTGACGATATAGTCATCCGCGCCGAGCTCGAGTCCGACTACGCGGTCGGTCACCGTCCCGCTCGCGGTGACCATGATGATCGGAACGTCCGACTCGCTCCGGATCTTCCGGCAAACGTCCCGTCCGTCCAGATCCGGCAGGGCGAGGTCGAGCAGGACTACATCCGGCGTGACGGATGCGGCCAGCGAGATCGCGTCACGGCCGGTCCGCGCCACTGTCGTGTCATATCCGGCGCGTCTCAGCGCCCGCGCGAACGGCTCAGCGATCGAGCGCTCATCCTCGACCAGGAGCACGCGTACGGCGCGGCCGGTCACTGGTGGCTCATGCGATCCGTTCTCGTACATGCTCGGTCCCGGTGGTGGAGCTACCAAATATCGACACGATCGGTAAGGGAACGGTTCGCCCCCGTTCAGAGTCCTCTTACCTGGCTCGGCCGAACCTAGCCGCGCAGCGCGCGCAGCGCGTTGAGGATCACCGCGAGGTCGATCACCTCTTGGAACAGGGCGCCGGCGACTGGTGGCAGATAGCCGGCGGCGGCCACGGCCATCGCGGCCATGCTGAGCCCCATGCCGGCCAGCACGCTCTGGCGGGCGATATAGAGCGCGCGGCGTCCGGCGTGGACGGCATCTGCGACGCGATCGACGCGGTCGACGGTGATGACCGCATCAGCGGTCTCGGAGGAGACGGTCGCGGGCGGCGCCCATCGCGATCCCGAGGTCGGCGATCGCGAGCGCGGGCGCGTCGTTGATCCCGTCGCCGACCATGATCACCGGCCGCAAGACTTGGTCGGCGCCGATCCGTCGGACGACCTCGAGCTTGTCCTCTGGGGACTGCTCGGCGTAGACACGGTCGACACGGATCTGCCGACCGACGCGCTCGGCGACTGATCGGCGATCGCCGGAGATCATCGCGACGTGGCGGATCCCTCGGCGCGGAGCCGGTCGACGATTCGGTCGGCGTCGGGGCGCAGCTCGTCGGCCATCACGATCACGCTCGCGACGCGATCGTCGACCGCGACGACGACGTGCGCCTCGCCCGATCCGCGTGTGCTGGCGAGTGTTGTGGATGCGCGTTCGGCGTCCGTGATGCCGATCGAGCGCATGAACGCCCGGCTGCCGACGGCGACGCGATGACCGCCGACGGTTCCCTGGATCCCCTGACCGGGCTCCTCCCGGACATTGGCCGGCATCGTCAACTCGA
>DASYFZ010000179.1:0-7485 GCA_036000295.1 Solirubrobacteraceae bacterium | reverse complement strand
CTGAATAGCCAGCGCGCCGTTGCGCGGCGCCTGCGTGATCCCCCGGAACTGAATCTCGGAGAGCTTCGGATCGCCGGGCCGCAGCGCGCAGCGCTCGAGCACGCGGCGCAGCACGATCCGCATCTCGACCTGCGCAAAGCTTGCGCCGAGACAGCGTCTGGTGCCGCCGCCGAACGGGATCCACGTATAGGTGTCGGGCGCGTCGGGTCCGAGGAATCGCTCGGGGCGAAACGCCGCGGGCTCCGGATACAGGTCGCCGCGCCGGTGGATCATCCGGATCGACGGGTTGATCTCGACGCCCGGCGGGATCACGTAGCCGTCGAGCACGAGCGGCTCCTCGCGGACAACCCTGCCCACGCCCGGAATCACGGGGCGCAGCCGCAGCGTTTCCTTGACGAGCGCGTCGAGGTACTCGGCGTCGCCTTCGGAAGCCCGCTTGTGTACCGCCGGCGAGTGCAGCATCAGGTCGAACGCCCACGCCAGGCCGGTGGCGGTCGTCTCGTGACCGGCGAGCAGCAGCGTCACGAGCTCGTCGCGGATCTCGGCGTCCGACAGCCGACTGCCGTCCTCGTCCTGCGCCAGCAGCAACGCCGAGAATACGTCGTCTCGCTCCGCGAGCTCCGGATCCGATCGCCGCCGGGCGATCTCGTCGAACAGGATCTCGTCGACCGCGCGCCGGCTGGCCTCGAACCGCGCCGCTGCCGCACGGTCCCCGCCGCGGCGCGTCAGCAGGTACATCAGCATCAGCCCGCGGGGCCGGGCCATCGGCTCGATCATCGCCCGCAGACGGTCGCGCAGCTCCTGCTCGGCGGCCCCGGGCTCGAACCCGAACACCGCCTTCATGATCACCCGCAAGGTCAGCGTCTGCATGCTCGGCAGCAACTGGAAGGGCTCGCTGACCGGCCAGGAATCGATCTCGAGATCGGCTGACTCGCGCATTACGTCGGCGTAGGCCTGCATCCGCTGCCCGTGGAACGGTGGCAGCAGCAGGCGGCGGTGGCGCAGGTGCTCGGCGCCGTCGAGCAGCAGCACAGACCGTTGGCCGACGATCGGCCCGAGCATCGCATTGGCTTCCCCCGCCCGCAGGCGCGTAGCCGAGCCCTGGAAGACCTGCTTGACCAGCGCGGGGTGAAAGACCATCACGAACTGGCTGTCGAACAGCGTCCCGAACGTGACCGCATCGCCGTAGCGGCGCCGGCAGGCGTCCAGGAAGCGGGGGCCGCCGAGCATGAAGCCCGCGGTCTGCAGCGCCCGCGGCAACCGCGGCCCCGGCGGCATGCGCAAACCCGGGGTCATCGAAGTCTCAGCCATTTCTCAGGAGATGGTGGCACAACACTAACCGTCCGCTTACGTCCGGCTTAGCAGGCCGGGCAGGCTAGGCCGGCGGGTTGGAGGTCCACACGTCTGGGGCGGTCAGGAGCAATTTGTTGCGCGACAATTTCTTGGTATTCGGCAAGCCGATGATCGGCGAGGAAGAGATCGCCGAGGTCGTCGACTCGCTGCGATCCGGATGGGTGGGGACCGGGCCTAAGGTCCATCGGTTCGAGACGCTGCTTTCGGACTACCTCGGCGCCGAGCACTGCAGGTGCGTGTCGTCGTGCACAGCCGCGCTGACCCTCTCGCTGCAGGTGCTCGGGGTGGGGCCTGGCGACGAGGTGCTCGTCCCGGCGATGACGTTCGTGGCCTCCGCCAACGCGGTCGAGCACGCGGGGGCCACGCCGGTGCTGATCGACTCGGTGCCGGGAACCGGCCTCATCGACTTCGACCAGGCGGCGGCAGCGATCACCCCACGTACGCGGGCGATCATGCCCGTCCACCTGGCGGGCCGGCCTGTGGACATGGACCGGCTGGACGCGCTCGCGAAGGGCCACGGCCTGGCGGTCGTCGAGGACGCTGCGCACGCGATCGGCGCGGAATGGCGCGGACGCAGGATCGGTGCCTTCGGCAACTTGACCGCGTTCTCTTTCTACGTGACCAAGAACATCTCGACGATTGAAGGCGGTGCGCTGGTCACCGATGATCCCGACGTGGCTGCCGAGGTCGAGCGGCTCGCGCTTCACGGGCTCAGCCTCGGCGCCTGGCAACGCTTCTCAGACGAAGGCTTTCGCCACTACGAAGTCGTCCGCCCCGGATTCAAATACAACATGACGGACGTCCAAGCGTCCGTGGGACTGCATCAGCTTCCCCGGCTGGATCAGTGGATCGAGCGTCGCGCACAGCTGTGGTCGCGCTACGACGAGATGCTGGCCGGCCTGCCGCTTGAGACTCCTCCGCCGGCCGAGCCGCACACGCGGCATGCCCGCCACCTCTACCAGGTACTGGTCGAGTCCTCCGCACCGCTGTCGCGCGACCAGCTGCTGGATGGGTTGACCGCGCACAACATCGGTGCCGGCGTCCACTATCGCGGCGTGCACCTGCACCCGTACTACCGCGACAAGTACCGCCTGTCGCCGGGTGATTTACCCGTCGCCAGCTCGATCTCGGAACGGACGCTGAGCCTGCCGCTAGGGCCCAACGTGACCGAGGCCGATCAGGACGATGTCGTCGCGGCGCTCGTGGAGCTTCTGCGTTGAGCACCTCGGAATACAGGGCTCCGCAGCTCGGCACAGAGGCGCCACGGCTGGGCTGGATCAGCGTCAGAGAGATACCGGCCGATATGTGGGCGCTGATCGGCCTGACCGCCCTCGCGGCGCTGATCCGGTTGCTCGTGATCAACGACCAGAGCTTCTGGATGGACGAGGCCCTGACCGCATACGAGACCCATTCGAGCTTCGGTGGGATGCTCGGAACCGTCGCGCATGTGGAGACCACGCCGCCGTTGTATTTCGTGCTGGTCTGGGCGTGGGCCCACGTGTTCGGCAGCGGTGAGGTCGGACTTCGGTCCCTGTCCACCCTCGCTGGAATCGCGCTCGTGCCGATCGCCTTTTTCAGCGCCCGCGAGCTCTTCTCGCGCTGGGCCGGAGTTCTGGCGGCCGCGTTCGTCGCCGTGAACCCCTTCCTGGTCTGGTATTCGCAGGAAGCGCGTTCGTACATGCTGCTGGCGGCGCTCAGCGGCGCCTCGTTTTTGTGGTTCAACCGGGCTCGCGAGCATCAGACCGGGCGAAACCTCGCGTGGTGGACGGCGTTCTCGTCGCTCGCGGTGATGACGCACTTCTTCGCCGGCTTCCTCGTCGCCCCCGAGGCGCTGTGGCTGCTGTGGGTGTCGCGCAACCGCGCGGTGATCGCCTGCGTCGCGATCGTGGCGGTGGTCCAGGCCGCGATGCTGCCGCTGGCGCTGACGGACACCTCACACGGCACGGGCTGGATCGCCCACGTGCACATAACGAGCCGGCTGTCCACGATGGTCGTCGAATGGTCCGTCAGCCTGCTAAGCCGGCGCGTGACCGTAGCCGAGGGCCTTGCCGCCGGCGCGGCGAGCTTGGCTCTGCTCGCGTTCTTGATCGCGATCGGGTCCGATCGCAGGACTCGTGCCGGGGCCAGGGTCGCTACGACGATCGCCGGCTGCGTGGTGCTGGCACCGCTCGTGCTCGGGTTGCTCGGGCACGACTACTTCCTGTCGCGCAACGAGATTCCCGCCGTCGTCCCGATCGCGGCGCTCGTGGCCGGCGCGTGTGCGGGACCACGCGCACGGGTTCTCGGCACCGCTGTCGCGATCGGGCTGCTGACCCTGTTCTCGTGGGCGACGCTCCAGGTCCAGACGCACGCGTATCTCCAACGGCCGGATTGGCGCAGCGTCGCGCGCGCGCTCGGGCCGGCCCAGACGACGCGGGCGATCTACGCCGCGGATGGCACGACGGCCGATCCGCTGAAGATCTACATGCCACACGTGGCCTGGGTGCAACCGCAGGGGCGGATCGTGCGCATCGACGAGATCGATGTGGTGGGCGCGACCAAACGGCTCCCCCTGGCGGTGGACCGGAGCCCGGGAGCGACGACACGGCCTCGCACGACGCGCGGCAGCCCCGTGCCGGCGTCGGTCTCGCCGCCCGGAGCGAGGCTGGTTGCGCGCTTTCGCGTGGGCAACTGGATCGTGGCCCGCTTCGCGCTGGCCCATCCGCTCCGAGTCAGCATCAAGCAGCTGATCTCGCGTGCACCGCGCTATTTCCGCGCAACGCCCCGGTCGCTGCTGCTGTTCTTCCAGCAGCCCGGCCGCTGACCGCGCTGCGGAGGGATCGGCCGGGCCACCGCGTGGCACGGCGTGCCCGCCAACCGCTACCCTCGCGAGCCGCCGGTGTTGGGAAAGACGATGCTCACGAAGTCAATGCGCGGGGCGCGCAGCTATGCGACAGGGGTCGCGGTCGTGCTCTTTGCGCTGTGGTCGCCGGCGATCGCGCAGGCGCGACTGTCGACCCGCAACATCACTCCGCTCCCTCCCAGCAGCGCCATCGTGGGGGCCACATGGACGAGTCCGCGGTATGACCCTCCCCCAAACCAGCACGGTGACATCCTGCCGACCGTCTGGGCCGACGACGACGACCAGTACACGATGATGGATGACGGCGGCACCGACCTGCCGCCGTCGGGCGGTCTGTGGCGCCAGTCGATGGCTCGGATCACTGGAGCACCTCCGCACATTCGCATTGCGCACGTCGGCGATCCCGACAAGCCGCCGCCACACACGTTCGGACAGATCCACCGCAATCCGAAGCTCTGGGCGGGTCCGCTGGGGCCCTACTACTCGAGCGGTCTCGTCGCCGCCAACCACGTCTTCTATGCGACCCAGGAGGTTGACTGGCGGTGGGGTTCCAACGCCCTGTTCGCCGGCCTGCAGGGGCTCGCTTACTCGCGCGACCGAGGCCGCACCTGGCAGTTCGCCAACAAACCATTCCCCGCGCCGCTGGGGAACCTGAACTGGGTAATCCGCGGCAAGGGCGGCTTCTATGCCGACGGCTACGTGTACGCGATCGCCACCGAGCGGGAGTTCAACGCCGACACGCTGATCATCGGCCGCACCCGGCCCGGCGTCGCCGACATGACCGACCCGTCGCGATGGCAGTGGCTGACGGGCTGGACCGATCGCGACGGCCTGAACTGGCCGGCGCATCCAGACCCCGACAGGATGCGTTGGCCGGCGTTCTCGAGCTCGTTCGAGAAGGCCGAGTCGATCCTCTCGTGGAAGGGCCACCTGACGTATCCCCAGATGGCGTACGACTCGCCGCTGCATCGCTACCTGTTGACCTTCACCTACTCCTACGGCCAGACGACGCCCGCCGTCTGGCGCAATGGTGCAGAACTCGTGATCCTGGAGGCCAAGCATCCATGGGGCCCGTTCTCGTTCGTCGCGCACGAGTCCAACTTCGGGCCGTCCAACGGCTACGACCCGGGGTTCCCGATCAAGTGGATCAGCCGCGACGGCCGCGACCTGTGGATGAAGTGGGCGGCCAACTTCAACGGATGCGCCGCCGCCCTGGATTGCGAAGGGAAGTACGGCTTCAACTACCGCCGCCTGCACCTGACGCTCGGCCCCGGGTAAACCTGCTGCTAAAGCGAATCCAACACAACGTACGCACGGTTTAGTGCGCTTGCGGTGAGAATCGGCTCGCGATGACCGCTGGGTCTCCAGGCGGACGCGGGGTTGGCGAGGTCCAGCTCAGCGTGGTCGTCCCGGTGTATGGCTGCGCCGAATGCCTTGTGACGCTGCACCAGCGGCTCACTCGGACGGTCGGGCCGATGGTCGACAGCTATGAGCTCGTGTTCGTCGACGACCGAAGCGTCGACGACGGTTGGGCGGTGCTGCAGCGGCTTGCGGGCGGCGACCCGCACGTGAACGCATTCCGGCTGAGTCGCAACTTCGGCCAGGACGCCGCGATCACCGCGGGGCTGGCCCAGGCCCGCGGCGACTGGGCGGTCGTGATGGACTGCGACCTCCAGGAGGCGCCCGAGGACATCCCCCGGTTATGGGCGGCCGCACAGGACGGCTACGACATCGTGCGCACCACACGCCGCGGGTGGCGCCACTCCGCCTTCCGCCGGTGGACCAGCCGCATGTACAGGCGGCTGACGCTCGAGACCGACGTCCGGCCCGACTACAGCAACCTCAGCCTGCTGTCGCGGCGTGTCGTCGACGCGTTCCTGCGCCTGCACGATCGCGACCGCGAATACATGATCGCGCTCGACTGGCTGGGTTTTCACTCCACCTCGATCGAAATCGAGCACCACGAGCGTCACGCCGGAAAGAGCGGGTACACGCTCAGGCGACTGGTGCAGGTTGCGCTCGACGGGATGTTCTTCCGGAGCACTGTGCTGCTACGGCTGGTCGTGCTCCTCGGCTTCGTGATCGCGGTGATCGGCGTGGTGGTCGCGACGTTCGAGGTCGTCGACTACTTCGCCGAGCCCCACAAGGCGGTCCCGGGATACACGAGCCTCGCCGTGCTGCTGCTCGTGCTCGCCGGGTTCATCATCGTCAGCGTCGGCGTTGTCGGGCTGTACGTCGGCCGGATCTTCGAACAGGTCAAGAACCGGCCTTTGTTCCTGATCGACGATCAGACGGGCGGATCGGCGGCCGACAGCACGAACACGCGCTCGCGGCCGCCCGGGATCTCAAACGACTTGACGACCCGCTCGCCGTAGCGCTCCATCAGCGCTGCGAGCGAGCGCTCGTCAAAGCGCGTTGCATGACCGCCGGTTCCGGGGTCGGCGGCGCGCTTGCCGATCAGGCCTACCACCGGCAGGCCGCTCGAGGCCAGATTGCGAACCGGCTCGGCCACGATCACCCGCTCCCGCGCCGCAGCGAGCATCCGATCGACGACGCGCTCGGCATGCGGGAGGAAGTGGTACAGGCTCGCCTGCACGATCGCCACGTCCGCGCTTGGCAATTCGCCATCGGGCGCGGCGAGGTCGAGCTCGCGGGCGTCGATCCCGCGGCGGCGCAGCATCGACACGAAGCCAGGGTTGACGTCGATGCCGACGTAGCCGCTGACCCGGCCGCGCAGGCAGCGCCGGTAGAGCGTTGCCGGCCCACAGCACAGCTCTAGCACCGACGCCCCGGGCGGTACCTCGGCGGCAACCGCCCGCATTCGGGACGAGTAGTGCCGGCCGTACAGGGCTCGCATCACCAGCTCGTAGCCCGTCGCGCTGCGGTAGATCAGGCTGGTGGTCACCCGACGGTTGCCTTCTCGGCCTGCGAGCTCGCCGCCTTCCCGGTGAGGTCCCCGAGGGACAGCTGGTGTGCCGGCGGGCGATCGAACGCGATCGTGGAGGTGACGTTGAGGTTGCCGTCGACGTGCAGCAGCTCTCCGGGCTCGAGCAGCCGCCAGCCTGCGTCCTCGTCCATGCGCTCGCTGGCGATCACGACGCATGGCTCGCGCGCGAGCTCGCCCGAGCGGACGCGCATGCCACGCGCGCTCGAGTGCTCGAGGTGACGCCCACCGCTGGGCCCGCCGGCCGCCCGCTCGAGCACGTACAGCTCGTGCACGTCCGGATAGCGCAGGGCCCAGACGTCTGAGGCCGTGATCAGGACGAAGTTGACCGCGAACACGGGCAGGT
>DASYFZ010000174.1:0-6747 GCA_036000295.1 Solirubrobacteraceae bacterium | reverse complement strand
GGGCACCGCCGTGGCGACCGAGAACCTCGACCGCAAGCTCGCGCGCTATCGCGAGCACGGCATCCCCGTGGTGCTCGGCGGCACGCTCACCGAGCTCGCCATCGCCCGGGACCGGCTCGACGAGCTGGTCGCGTGGGCGCGGGAGCTGGGCCTCGCCCACTTCGAGATCTCCGACGGCACGATCGCGCTGGAGCACGACCGCAAGCTCGAGCTGATCTCCAGGCTCGCGCAGGACTTCTCGGTGCTGTCCGAGGTCGGGTCCAAGGACGACACGGGCGCGATCACGCCGCCCTACCGATGGGTGGAGATGATGCTCGAGGAGCTCGAGGCCGGCGCGTGGAAGGTGATCGCCGAGGGACGCGAATCGGGCACAGCCGGGATCTTCCGCCCCAGCGAGGAGGTGAGAGAGGGGCTGATCGACGAGATCGTCCACGGCGTCGACCGGCACCGGATCATGTTCGACGCCCCTCGCAAGCATCAGCAGGTGTGGTTCATCCGGCGCTTCGGGCCAGACGTCAACCTCTCGAACATCGCTCCCGACGACGTGCTCGCGCTGGAGACGCTGCGACTGGGGTTGCGCTCGGACACCCTCGGCATCAGCGAGCAGTGAGCCTCGAGGGCGTGTTTCTCGCCCGCCACGGCGAGACCAACGACAACCTCGAGCCGATCCGCGTTCAGGGGTTCACCGACACGCCGCTGAACGACACGGGCCGGCGCCAGGCAGCCGAGCTGGCCGAGCGCGTGGCCGGGATGGGGATCCGCTCGCTGTGGGCGTCCGACCTCAGCCGCGCGACCGAGACCGCGCGCATCGTCGGCGCCCGGATCGGGATGGAGCCTCGGCTGGATCCTCGCTTGCGCGAGGCCAACCGCGGCGAGTGGGAGGGCTATCGGTTCATCGACATCGCGCGCGATGACCCCGACGGCTACGCGGCGTGGCTGCGTGCGGGCGAATCGTTCCGCTTCCCGGGCGGGGAGTCGCTGCGTGACCAGCTCGACCGGGTCACGGCCGCGGCGCAGGACATCCACCGCATCGGCGAACTGCCTGCGCTGGCCGTGTGTCACGGCGGATCGATCCGCGTGATGCTGTGCCGCCGCGATCCGCGCGGGCTCGACGCCTTCCATGAGTTCAAGGTCCCCAACGTGGCAGTGGTGGCGCTGTGAGCAAGCTGTCGGTCATCGCGTTCGCGTCACTCGCGGTCGCGACCGTCGGCGCGTTCTTCGTCACCCAGCACCTGAAGGTCACCACGCCGCTGATCTCGGGCTTCCCGGCGCCGTCACCGTCGTGGATCAATCCCGTCGACGGCAAGGTGTGCGGCGGGGTCAGCCACAAGCGGATGCTGGTGTCGTTCTACCTCCAGCACCGCTCCGACGACGTTGACGTCTACGTCGTCGATCAGTCGGGCACGATCGTCCGCACGCTCGCCACGGGCCGGCACATGCGCCGGGGCGTGCGCACCCCGGACGGGGTCTTCTCGTGGAACGGCCACGAGGACAACGGCCAGGTCGCGCCCGACGGCGTCTACTACATCCGCGTTGCACTGATCCATCAGGGCCGCACGGCGGAGATCTCCAACCAGGCCGGGCCGCTCCCGATCACCGTTCGCACGCTGCCTCCGCGTCCGAGGGTGACCAGCGTGTCGCCGTCGCTGATCCCGCAGGGAGATCGCCCGGTGACCATCCACTACACCGGCAACCAGCACCAGGGCACGACGATCCTCCTGTACCGGACCGACCTGCCCGGCTCGCCGATGGTCAAGAGCTTCCGCACCGCGGGCGGCGCGCGCAGCGCCGTGTGGGACGGACAGATCCGAGGGCGCCCGGCTCCTCCGGGGACCTACCTCGTCGGCCTCGAGGTCACCGACCGCGCCTGCAACACGGGACGCTTCCCGCTCGTGGTCCCGCCGGCGCCCGGCACCACCCCGCACGCGGGCGTGACCGTTCGCTACCTCGCCGCCGAGCCGCCGTTGCGGCCGGTCCCCGCGGGCTCGGACACGACCGTGTACGTCGACGCACGACAGCAGCCGTATCGCTGGGCAGTGCGCCGGGCCGGCACCAAGAAGATCCTCGCCAGGGGAACTACGTCGGACGCCGCCCTGAATCTGAAGGTGCCCTCGGGGCCGGCCGGCCTGTACCAGCTGGCGCTGCGCTCGGGGGGCAATCGGACAGTGGTCCCGATCGTCGCCAGCGTGCCGGCCGTCACCCAGGAGCCGCGCGTGCTCGTCGTCCTGCCAGCGCTCACGTGGCAGGGACTGAACCCGGTCGACGACGACGGCGACGGCGTGCCCGACACGCTCGAGAACGGCGACTCGATCGCGCTTGACCGGCCGTTGGCCAACGGCTACCCCGCCGGGGCGGTCGACGAGGGCGGGCTGCTGGCGTACCTCGACAAGACCCACCGCGCATACGACCTGACGACCGACGTCGGCCTGATATCCGGGTTTGGCCCCACCTTGCAGGGGCACACCGGTGTGATCCTTGCGGGGAGCCTGCGCTGGCTGCCGGGGTCGCTGGCGTCGACATTGCGCGCATACGTCGCAAACGGCGGCCACGTGGTGTCGATCGGGACAGACTCGATGCTGCGCTCGGTCACTGTTGCGGGCCAGCACGCGTTGCGCCCGAGCAAGGCGGCCGCGGCCGACCCGTTCGGCGCAAAGCCGGGAGCGGTGGTCCTGCACTCAAACAACCTGATCACGGTGATCCGCGACGGCCTGGGGATCTTCGCGCAGACGTCGGGCGCGTTCCCGGGCTTTCACAACTACCAGTCGATCCCCTCGGTGGCCCCTCCAGGGCAAGTCGCATCGGAGGCCGGCGCGACGACCAGCGCGCCGAGCATCGTCGGTTACCGGCTCGAGCGCGGGACCGTGGTCGACATCGGCTTGATCGGATTCGGATCGAGCCTCGCCCACAACGTCGACGCGCAGGAGCTGACGAACAGTCTCTGGAAGATGCTGTCCCGGTAGCCCGTGCTCGCCTATCTGAAGCGGCTGGTCACCACGCTGGCGGCGTACCAGATCGCCGACGTCGTCTCGAAGTTCATCGCCGTCCTGCTGCTGCCGGTGTACACGCGCTACATCGACCCGGCGGGCTACGGCGAGGTCGAGCTGCTCGCCAACGGGGTGATCTTCATCAGCATCCTGGTCCGCTTCGGGATGATCGAGGCGTTCCTGCGCTTCTACTTCACAGACACCGACCAAAGCCACCGCGACGCCCTGACGCGACGCGCGGTGGCGTTCACGCTGGTCGCCACGACGATCGTCTCGGTGATCCTGGCGGCCGCTGCCGAGCCACTGTCGCGTGTCGTGCTCGGCCACGACGATGCGACGATCTTCCGGATCGCGGTGCTGGGGCTGTGGGCGTTCACCAACCTCGAGCTGGCCTACGGGATCCTCCGCGTCGACGAGCGCGTGCGCATCTACGCAATCGCCTCGTTGACCAACGTGCTGATGACCGTGGCCGGGTCGCTCGTGCTGGTTGTCGCACTGGACAAGGGCCCGCGTGGGCTGCTGTTCGCCAACTACGCCGCGTCCACGCTTGTGCTCATCGGCCTGTGGTGGGTGATGCGCGACCGCCTGCGCCCCAGGCGCAGGTCCGACGCGGGCGGCGCCGAGCGCCTAGCGCCGCTGCTGCGATTCGGCCTGCCGACGGTCCCCGCGGAAGCCTCCGTGTACGCGCTCAGCCTGATCGACCGCTACTACCTGTACCACAGCCGCAGCCCGTCGGTGGCCGGCCTGTACTCGATCGCCGTCAAGCTCGCCGGCGCGGTGGCATTCATCGTCCGCGCGTTCCAGTACGCGTGGCCGCCGCTGGCCTACTCGGTCACCGACGACAGCGAGGCCGCGCGGCTCTATGGGCTTGTGACCACTTATTACGTGCTGATCAGTGGGTGGGTGGTGGCGGGCCTCGCGCTCGGAGGCCGTTGGGTGGTGCGGCTGCTCACTGCGCCGTCGTTCTATGGCGCCTACAAGGCGTTGCCGTGGGTCGCGCTGGGCTGGGCGATGTACGGGCTGTGGGTGGTCTTCCTGGTCATCGCGGGACGCGCCCATGTCACCACGCGCAACTTCCCGGCCGCGATCGCAGGGCTGGCAGCCAACGTCGTGCTGCTGCTCGTGCTGGTCCCGCCGCTGGGTATCGCCGGCGCCGGCATCGCCCTGTGCGGCGCGTACGCGGCGATGCTGGGGGTGATGCACCTGCTGACCCGCAAGCTGTTCGAGGTTGCGTTCGAGTGGCGCCGGCTGTCGCACATCGTGCTGGTGATGGGCGCGATCGCGGTGATCGGCGATCTGGTGCTGCCGACGTACGGAGCGGTGGGCCTGTTGTCACGCATCGTGGCGTTCCTGGCGATCGTCCCACTGTTGTACTTCACAGGCTTCGCGCACCCGGAGGAGGTCGGTAACCTGCGCCGCGTGCTCGGCCGCATCGGGGCCGGACCCAGAGGTAGGGCCGGATGAGCCGGCCGGTCGTGAGCGTCGTGATGCCGTTCGCAGGGGACGGCACAGCAGCCGCTGCCGCGATCGAGACCCTGCTTGCGCTCGACGTGCGCGCAGGCGACGAGCTGATCCTCGCCGACAACTCCGTGCTGCCCGTCGCCTCGACCGTGCCCACGGGCGCGGTCAAGGTGGTGCGCGCAATCGCCGAGCGGTCGCCGGCACACGCGCGGAACGCCGGCGCCGCGATCGCGCACAACGACTGGATCCTGTTCCTGGACTCCGACTGCCTCGTGCACCACGGGCTGCTCGACGCCTACTTCGCGCTGCCGGTCTCCGACGATATCGGGGCGCTGGCGGGCGAGGTGCTCGCGGCGCCCGCCGGCGACACGCTGGCTGCACGCTACGGCGCGGCTCGCGGGTTCCTGAGCCAGGAGGCGCACCTTCGCCATCCCTACCGTCCGCGCGCCGTGGCCGCCAACCTGCTCGTAAGGCGGGCGGCATTCGAGCAGGTCGGCGGCTTCTACGAGGGCGTCCGCGCCGGCGAGGACACCGACTTCAGCTGGCGCATCCAGGCCGCCGGATGGCGCCTTGAGCTGCGAAGCGAAGCGAGCGTTGAGCACCGCTACCGGACCACGTTGAGGGACCTGCGCAGCCAATGGCGCGGCTACGCGGCCGGCCGCGCGTGGCTCGCGCGCCGCTACGAAGGCTTCGAGCCCGAGCCCGCTCTGCGCCGCGCATCGTCGCGAGCGTTGCGCCGCGTGCGCCGGGGGCCACCGGCGGAGCGGCCCACGGCCCCGAGCAGAGAGCTCGTCGCGACGCGCACCGGGCGCCTGGAGCGGGGCGGCTACGCGCTGATTGACGCGCTGCTGAGCGCGGAGGAGCTGGCGGGATTTGCGCTCTCAAACCGGCCGCCGAGCTCGGCCGCCCGGCCACCCGCGCAGGTCGTGCTGGTCGCCGACCGCTTCCCCGCGCGCGGCGATCCGCTCGTCGAATTCGCTCAGTCTCTGGGCGGCGCCCGCGTCGAGGCTGCAGCGCGCCCGGAATCGCTCGACGCCGGTGTCTCGCGCGAGCTCACTGTCGCCTATCGCGAGGACGACGGGTTTGCGGCGCGCCTGGCGGCGCTCGGGAGCCTGGCGCTGACGCATCCGCTGCGCTGCGCGCTTGACCGCCTGCGGCGCGGACCCGGCGAGCCCAAGCTGTGGGCGATCGCCCCCGCCGTCCGCCGGTTGGACCACGAGCGCGACGCTCGCGTGCTCGCGCTCGGTGGCGCGGACACCCGCGCGACCGCTCGCCGCATCGCCAAGCTGGCCGGTCGCCCGCTCGACGCGGTCCCGCGTCAGGCCCGGCGCGGCGGGCCCCTGCACCCCGGCCGCCGCGCCTGATGCGCGTCCAGATCGTCGACCCATCGGCGTTCACGCCTCCCTATGACCACGCGCTCAGCGCGGCGCTGGCACGCGCCGGCGCCGACGTCGAGCTGATCACCAGCCGCTTTGCCTACGGCGCGGTCGCCCCGCCAGACGGCTACGTGCTGCGCGAGGACTTCTACCGGCACGCCCGCGGCGCCGCGGGCAGTCGCGTGCGGTCGCTGACCAAGCTCGCCGAGCACGTGCCCGACATGCTGCGCTACCGGACGGTGGCTCGCGGCGCGGACGTCGTCCACTTCCAATGGCTCGACGTACAGTGGCTGGACCGGCTCCTGCTACCACGTCGGCCGCTCGTGCTGACGGCACACGACCTGTTGCCACGCGAGCCGCGCCCGGGGCAGGTCGGGGCGCAGCGCCGCCTGTACGACGCCGTCGACGCGCTGGTCGTGCACTCGGAGTACGGGCGAGAGCAGCTCGTGCGGGAGCTCGGGCTCGATCCCGGCAAGGTCCACGTGATCCACCACGGGGCGTTCGAGCACCTGGCCCGGTTGCCGTCGACCCCGCTCGTCAGCGAGCTCGAGCAGGTCGCCGGCCCCGTGGTGCTGTTCTTCGGGCTGCTGCGCCCTTACAAGGGGGTGGACGTGCTGCTGGAGGCGTGGCGCGACGTGCCCGCCGGCGGAGCGGAGCTGTGGATCGTCGGACGGCCGCGGATGGACATCGCGCCGCTGCTGGCGAGCGCTCCTCCGGGGGTCAGGTTCGTCTCCCGTTACGTGCCGGATACCGAGCTGGCGTCCTACTTCCGGCGCGCCGACGTCGTCGTGCTCCCGTACTCGCGCACCGACCGCTTCGACCAGTCCGGGGTGCTGGCGACGGCCTTGGCATTCGCCAAGCCGGTCGTGCTCAGCGACGTCGGCGGCTTCGGCGAGGTCGCCGCGACGGGCGCCGGGGTGTTGGTC
>DASYFZ010000119.1:0-11048 GCA_036000295.1 Solirubrobacteraceae bacterium | reverse complement strand
CGCATCGCCGGTCCGCTCACACAGGGTGCACATCGCGTGACCGGGCGCGGTGTTGTCGAGCTCCCGATGCTCATCGCCGCGCGCGGCCCACGCGCGCATGAAGCCGTGCGCAAAGCCGAAGTAGCGAGGGTCGTCGAGCAGCTCGCTTGCCGCGAGCAGGCCCTCAAACGCGACCGAGTCCCCGTAATGCCAGCCGGTGAACGGATACGCGATCAGCGCATCGGCGGCCTTCGACAGCAGCTGGCGCGAATACCGCCGACCTTCGACTCGGTCGCCGATCACGCCGGCACATCGGTCCGGTAGCGAGTGACGGCATCCGGATCGAGCTCGATCCCGAGCCCTGGCCCGCTCGGCAGGTCCAAGCCCCCGTCGCGGAGCTCGGGCTCGGGCGTCGTCAGCTCGCGCCGCAGCGGCGAGCTCCACAGCTGCGGCGAGAGGAGCTCGAACATCGGCACGTTCGCCGCGGCTACGTGGAGGTGCATGTTCGCCGCGACCGTGATGCCGGTCTTCCACCCGTGCGGGATCACGACCGCGGCGTGCTGGGCCGCCAGCTCGGTGATGCGAAGCATCTCGGTCAGGCCACCCGCGCGGTTGGAGTCGGGCTGGAGCACGTCGACGCGCCCTCGCTCCAGCCACTCCCGGCACTCAAAGCGAGTCGCCGCCCACTCGGCCCCGCCGATCCGCGTGGTTGAGCGCTCCGCGAGACGCGCGTGTCCGTCGATGTCGTCGTGGGTGAGCGGCGCCTCGGCCAGGTAGATGTCGGCCTCGGCGGCCCGTTCGAGCGTGCGAAATGCGGCGCGCCAGTCGGTCCAGCGGTAGCCGAAGTCGACGAGCAGCTCGTGGGCGTCACCGAGGCGGCGGCGGGCCGCCAGGAGCAACTCGGCGAGCTCGTTGTCGGTGACGAGGTCTTCGAACATCACCTCGACCTTGACCGCCTTGAACCCAAGCTCGACCGCGCGATCGATCAGCGAATCGAGCTCGGCGATTACGGTGCTGATCGCGCGTCCCTGGGCCATTCCGGGAAACAGGGTCGCGTAGGGGAAGAGCCTGTCTCGCCGCGCGCCGCCGAGGAGCTCGTACGCCGGACAGTCGAGCTGCTTGCCGGCGAGGTCATACAACGCGACATCAATCGCCGACAGTGCGTGGATGCCGGCGCCGCGGCGTCCCGGGTAGATCGATCCCGCGTACAGCGAGTCCCAGAGCGCCGGAACGGGAAACGGATTGCGCCCGATCAGCAGTCCACGCAGCCCGCGGCTCCAGATGTGGAGGTCGGGCATGCCGACGAACGCCCGCACGACCGCGGCGGGCGCGTCGGCCTCGCCAATGCCGGTGCGCCCGTCCTCGTCGGTGAGCTGAACGACGACGGTGTCGGCGGCGCCATCACAGTCATCAGGACTCGCCGCTGACTCGAACGCGATGACCTCGACGTCCGCGATCGGCGCAACGCTCATGACTCCGGGGGGGTCATGACCGTCGCGCCGCTGTCACGGCAGCACACCGGAGCGTGCGACAACAGGACCTGAATCATTCAGGCGGCACTTCGGCATATGCGAGGTCGATGTCGACCCCCTGCGAGCGACGGATCAGCTTGGCCGCGATGTAGTACAGGACCGCCAGCCCGAGCGTCACAGCCACGAACGTGAAGAACTTTGTCTTATCCGAGATCCCGAGCGCCGAGTAGTGCAGATAGACGATCCAGATGATCAGTCCAGAGATGACCGCCGCCACACCCGCGACGACCACCGCCGGAATGCCGAGAATCTTGAACTGCGCTGCCGATGCTCGGTAGAGCTGCGCGCGCCGCCACGGCACCACGGCCGCCGTCAAACCGACGATCATCATGCCCACCAGCTGGATCAGCGTCGCGTAGGCGAGGATCTGGAAGAAGCTCGAGGAGTGAATGCCCCAGTAGAGGACGATCAGCGAGCCGATCACCGCGATCAGGACCGCGATGTAAGGCGAGCCGGCCTTGCTGACGGTCGTGACCCGCTTGGGCAGGATCCCGTCGAACGAATAGGCGAACAGCATGCGCGTCTGCTGCAGCATCGAGATGTACATGATCAGCGGCCAGAACACGATGTAACAGACGAACACGATGATCGCGAAGATCGTGCTTCCCAGTGACGCCGAGATCAGGAAGAAGAACGGCGTGTTCGCGATCGAAATCGCGGCCGGCATGTTGCCGCTGTTAGCCGCGATCTCGAAGCTGTGACCAAACGTGCGGAAGAAGATGAAGCCGAAAATCACGACCGCTGCCAGAGACAGCGTCCCGCCAAGCGCCATGTTGTTCGCGGTTTTGCGGCTGCTGCCCTGTCGCAGTTCGCCGCCGACGAACGTCGTCCAGTAGCTGAAAATCGCGGTTGTCGCGAGAATCCCGATCACCGGAATCGTGCTGCTGAACGAGAACGCGGGGTTGGTGTTGACGCCATTCTTGTGAGCAGCGGCGATCACCGACCCGTAGGTATCACTCGAATGCGTATACGGACGTGCGAAGTTGTTGAAGTTGTGGATGAAGGTGCTGTGGGTCGTGAACAGCGCGACCAAGCCGCATACGATCAGGCTGCCCGTGACCATCCAGAACAGCGTGTTCTGGATACGCAGCACGCGGCGCCAGCCGCCGGTCATGATCAATCCAGCGGCGACCATCATCAGGCCGCCGAAGATGAACTGCCACTTGTGGCTGTTGGAGAGCGTCGTACCCCACTTGACGAGCGTGTGGTTGTGACCGATCAACCCGATGCCGGTCAGTCCGGGGCCGAGGCCGACGGTCACGAACGCGAGGCCGAAGAACGCGTTTGAGAGCAAGCCGGCCATCGTGATGCAGAACGACGACATCAGGCCGGCGACGGGGTGAATCACCCGGCTCACGAGCACGTAGTCGCCGCCTGAACGCGGAATCATGCTCGTCAGCAGGCCAAACGCGTAGGAGAACGCCAGCACCATCGGGATGACGAGCAGAATCCCGAGATAGACGTTGCCGCCCGGCGCGAGCGTCAGGGCGAAGAAGAACACCGCGGCCAGCGTCTGGGTGGGGTGGCCCGGGATGAAGTTGATGATGATCGACGACTTGGCGGGGACGCCGCGGACAAGGCCCGTGGCATTGCGCACGAACAGGCCGGAACTCTTGGTATCGGCCGCCGGTGGTGCGGTTGCGGGTTGGGTGTCAGCCACGGATTCCTCCTCCAGGAATATTGGTGTCAGCCAATGACGAATTGGTGTGAGAGCACGCGATCGCTCGCCATGGCAACCGTGACCCCGTGAATGCGCCCGCTGTTGTACTCCGAGCCGGAGTTGATCGCGAGCGTCCGCCCGATCTGCGCATCGCCCCTGCACTCGTGGATGTGTCCATGGAGCGCCAGTGCGGGCTGGTACTCCTCGATGATCTGCCGCACGGCCGTGCTCCCGACCGGTATCTCGTGCGGCGCCCCGCTCTTGAAGACGATCTCCAGGTTTTTGTTGATCTCGCGCGCGGTGTCGAGCCCCGAGTCATACGGCGGCACATGCAGATTGAAGATCGCGGACTCGGGCGCCTCCACCTGGTCGGCGAGCGCCTTGATGCGTTTGTACAGCGCGTCCTCGTCGAGCTCCCGCGGGCTGTCCCATGGGGTGGGGTTCGCGTACGCGCAGGAGATCATCTCGTGCTCTCCGACCCTGACCACCCGGTCGTCACAGGCGACGACGTGTGAGGCGTGCTCGATGACCGCGTCACAGCTCCAGGGATCGTCGTTTCCCGGCATCACGTAGACGTCGATGCCGTATTGCGCCATGCGCTCGTCGGCGAGCGTGATCCAGCGCCGGAGCTCCTCGACGATGACCGAGTCGAAGAGCTCTGACTGCGCGTCGAGGTCGGCGGAATGTGCTGCGATCTCATCGGCCGTCGAGATCCAGGGGTACATGCCGTTGTAACGGACCGCGTCGAGGAGCTCGTCGAGCTGGCGCTCGGAGTTACCGCGTCTGACCTCGCCGAGGAACGTCGCTTTGAATGACCCGTCGCCGTTGCGCTCGATCGGCACGATCGCCTTACCGGTGAGATCTCCGCCCATGACCAACGCGTCGACGCCGTAGAACCGGCCGGCTCCGAGGAACTTCCGCCAGCACTGGTCTGAGCCGTGGACGTCCGACGCGTAATACAGCGAGAGCGTCTGGTCGTCGGGGGTGGAGCGCTTCTTCTTCCCAAACAGTCCCAAACCAGCACCGGTTCTGGACAAACGATTGCGTCGATCCTTTCGCGATCCTAGGGCACTCCCGACGGACCTGTCAAGGCGAGAATCCGGTCCACGGGCGGACTATCCGAGAATCGCGGGATCGATCCGGCGATCTGCCAGCGCCGATCGAAACCGCACGATCGTTTCCTGCACCGCCGTCGCGAACGGAGTCTCCTGGAGCTGGCCGATCGCGCCGTCGAGCCCGTCGCTGTCAACCGTGGCCGGGAACGACAGCGGCGCCCCGTCGTACTGGATGAGCCCGTCGGCCTCGGGCGCTGCCCCGACGATCGTCTCGACCACGTCACCGATCGAGCGCGCCGCACCGCGGAGGTTGTGCACTGACGCGTCCTTGACGTCAGCCAGCGCGGCGGCGACGAACGCGTTGGCGACGTCAGGAGCGTATTGGAACTGGGCGGCGCCTCCGTACGGGATCGTGTACGCGCGCCCCGCGGCGGCAGCGAGCATCGCCATCGTCGGCGCGGACGTCAGACCCTGGTCGCGCGCGGGGCCGAACACGGTGTGGGGCCGCAACCCGATGCTCGGTAGGCCGTAGTCGAGCCAGTACCGCATCGCCTACTCCTCGTCCGCGCGTTTGTAGACGCCGTAGATGGTCCCCGGGAGCTCTGGCAGCGAGTCCCCCGGCCGGCCGTCGGCGGAGTCGAGCGCCGCGATCGACGACGCGTAGACCACGTGCGGGATCCGGGCCTGCCGGCGTCGTGCGGCCTCGAGGACGTTGACCGTCCCGACGACGTTGACGGCAGCACCGAGAGGGGGATCGGCGCGGCAAAACGGGACCTGGAGCGCCGCCAGGTGGATGATCATCGTGATCTCATGTTCGTCCAGGGCGCGCTCGATCTGCGCCATGTCAGTGACGTCGATCTGGGCTCGGACAAGCCGCGCGGCGTGCGCATCGGCGAGCACGAGCCCGAGCCGCGGTGAGTCGGTCGCGACATCGGATCCAACAACGAATGCTCCGTCGGTGAGTAGCTTCCGGAGCACCCAGACGCCGATACAGCCCAGCGAGCCGGTGACGAGGAACCGCTCGTTCCTCGTAGCGCTCCCATCCCTCATCACGCAAACGTTAGGCTAATTCGTCACAACCGTCGAGCCGAGGACCGCGCGACAGCGAATGCGAGCCGATACTCGCGGCGAAATCGCGAAAGGAGCGTTGGATTGCGCCGGAGCACTGAGCGGATCTTGACCACACACGTCGGGAGCCTCGCTCGGCCCACGGAGTTGCTCGACCTGATGCGCGCCAGGGCACTCGGCGAGAGCTACGACGCCGAGGCCTATCGGGCCGCCGTCCGCGACGCCGTCGGCACCTGCGTGCGCGAGCAGGCGGCGTGCGGGCTCGACACCGTGTCCGATGGTGAGCAGGGCAAGATCGGACACGCCACGTACATCGGCGAGCGGCTGGCCGGCTTCGAGCCGCGCGCGGACGGGCAGTCCTCGGTCAGCGCGCTGTTCCGGGCCGAGATCGAGGAGTTCCCCGAGTACTACGAGCAGTACTTCAGCGTCGCGATGCTCGGCGGCGCCGTCGCGCCGGCGGCCGAGCTCACGTGCACAGGGCCGGTCAAGTACACGGGTTTCGAGTCACTCGAGAGAGACCTCGACAATCTGCAAGAAGCGGTCGACGCGCTCGACGACGACTGGTCCGGACAGGCGTTCGTGCCCGCGATCGCCCCGAGCGGAGCGGGCGCGAACTCGTACTACGACACCGAGGAGGAGTACCTGTTCGCGGTCGCCGACGCGCTGCAGTCCGAGTACGAGGCGATCGTTGCGGCCGGATTCCTGCTCCAGATCGACGATCCGTTCCTGAGCGAGATCTACAGCGATCCGCTGACCCCGATCGCGGACCGTCGAGAGCGCGGCGACGCCTACGTCGAGGCGATCAACCGGGCGCTGCGCAACATTCCCGAGGAACAGGTTCGCTTTCACACCTGCTATGGCATCAACGAGGGACCGCGCGTGCATGACATCGCATTCGACGAGATCGTCGACCTGGTCCTTCGCGTCAACGCTGGCGCTTACTCGTTCGAGGCGGGGAATCCGCGCCACGAGCACGAGTACCACCTGTGGGAGACCGCGCGGCTGCCCGAGGGCAAGGTGATCATGCCGGGCGTGATCACGCACTCGACAAACATCGTCGAACACCCCGAGTTGATCGCCGAGCGGATCGTGCGGTTTGCCGAGCGCGTCGGTCGTGAGAACGTGATCGCCGGCGCCGACTGCGGCTTTGCGTCCCAGGCTTCATACACGCCGGAGGTCCATCCGACCGTCGTCTGGGCCAAGTTCCGCGCACTGTGGGAGGGCGCCCGGATCGCCACTGCCCAGCTCTGGTAGCTCACAGGGGCCCCCAGACTTTCAAACCCGCCCACGTTCTCGCTACGCAAACGTTAGGCTAAACCACCAAGATCAAGCCAAGGGCACCGTGTCTGCACGAAATTCGATCCGTCTGGTCGACGTGGCCCGGGCCGCCGGGGTGCACCCCTCGACGGTTTCGCGCGTCCTGCGCGACAGCGATCGGGCTGCGGTTCGTCCCGAGACGCGCGAGCGGATCCTGACCGTCGCAAGCGAGCTGCGGTACCGGCCGAACGCGTTGGCGCGGGGGCTGAAGACCGCTGCGACGGCCACGTTCGGGATGCTCGTGCCCTCGCTTCGCAATCCCGTGTACTCGGAGATCGTCCGGGGGGCGGTGGCCGACGCCACGCGGCGGGGGTACGTGATCGTGCTCACCGAAGACGACAGCACGGTGACCGAGCAGGTATGGGACCGGCTCGTCGAGGAGGGCCGAATCGACGGCATCGTCGTCGCCAGCGCGGCGCCCGGCAACCCGGTCCTCGAGCTCGTCGCGGGGAGCCGGGTCCCGTATGTGTTCGCCAACCGCCGGGTCCCCGGAAGCGGCCACAACGTCTACATGCGGGAGGAAGATGCGGCTCGCATCGCCGCCGAGCATCTGATCGGACTCGGGCACACCGCGCTGGCGCAGGTCGCCGGGCCGCTGGGCCTCGACACGGCGGGCCGGCGCGCGGCCGGCTTCTCAGAGGCGGTCGTCTCCGCGGGCCTCCAGCTCCCGGCGCTGGTCGAAGCGCCGTTCGAGGAGCGTGGCGCATACGAGGCCATGGGTCGGCTGCTCCAGTCACGAGCGCGTCCCACCGGGGTCTACGTCTCGAATCTCAACCAGGCGATCGGAGCGCTCGCGCGCGCACGGCGCAGCGGCCTGCGGGTGCCCGAGGACCTGTCGCTGATCGGCTACGACGACGACCCCCTGACCGATTTCCTCGAGGTGCCGCTGACGGCGATCAGGATGCCGCTCGGGGAGCTCGGCGCGACGGCGATCGAGGAGCTGGCGAGGCAGATCGACGGCGAGCCGGCCCGCGACCACGAGGTAACGACCGCCCCGCTGCTCGTCGTACGCGCGTCGACCGCGGCCCCCCCCGAGGAGCTCATCCCGGCGACTACACCAGAGCCGAGCTACGCAGCACAGGTGACATGAAGATCCGGGCGGCGGTCATGCACGCATCGGGCCAGCCGCTCGACGTGTGCGAGGTCGACCTTGCGCCTCCGACACGCGACGAAGTCTGCGTGCGGATCGACGCAACCGGGATCTGCCGCAGCGACCTGTCCTACATCGACGGCAACTGGCCCACGCCGCTGCCGATCGTGCTCGGACATGAGGGCGCGGGCACGATCGAAGCCGTCGGCGACGGCGTCGACTCGCAGAGGATCGGCGAGCCCGTCGTTCTGACGTTTTCGCCCGCCTGTGGCCGCTGCCGCATGTGCCTGGCCGGGCGCGCGAACCTGTGTCTCGATGCGGCGGCCGGCCTCGAGAGCGGCTTTCTACGCGACGGCACGAGCCGTCTCGAGCTCGATGGACGGCCGGTCCACCACCTCGCCTACGTGTCGAGCTTCGCGACCCACGCCGTCGTGCCGGCCGACGCGGCGCTGACGGTCGACGCCGCGCTCGATCCGGCGCTCGGATGCCTGCTCGGGTGCGGCGTCACGACCGGCGTGCTCAGCGTCACCCGGCGTGCCGCGGTGCGACCGGGCGAAGCGGTCGCGATCTTCGCTTGCGGCGGCGTGGGTCTCGCGGCCGTGCTCGGAGCTCAGCTCGTGTCCGCGCTGCCGATCATCGCCGTCGATCCGATGCCCATCAAGCGCGAGCTCGCGTCCCGGCTCGGGGCGACGTACGTGGTCGACCCGGGCGACGGCGACCCGGTCGCCCAGATCAGAGACATCGTCGGCGACGGCGTCGACTACGCGTTTGAGGCGCTCGGCAATCCGGCTGTCGCCGAGCAAGCGTTCCGAAGCGTTCGGGACGGCGGGACGACCGTCCTGATCGGCCAGCCGGCGATGGGCGTCAAGGCGGGGTTCGACGTCTACAACGCAACCCAATTCGAGCACACGATCCTCGGCTCGAACCTCGGGAGCGGGGTGCCGGCCCTGCACATCCCGCAACTGGCGCGCCTGACGGTCGCGGGTCTCCTCGACCTCGCGCCCCTGGTCACGCACCGCTTCGGGCTCGACGACATCAACGAAGCGGTCGCGACGACCGCTTCCGGTGAGGCCGGCCGGGTCGTGGTCGAGCCCTCGCTCGAGGCAACGCCCCGCGCGCGGCACCACCGGGTCGCCGACAGCGATCTCCTTGACCGCGGCCAAACCGCACCTTAGGATGCGCAATCGTTTGTTCGCTACTAATGGTCGTCTCTCAGGCAAGCGCGCGCTCGTAACGGGCGCGTCGAGCGGCATCGGCCGCGAGGTGGCATGCCGGTTCGCTGCCGAGGGTGCGCTGGTGGCGTGCGGGGGCCGCGATGTTGAGCGAACCAAAGCGACGGCTGACCAGATCCGAGCCGACGGCGGCCCCGCGTTCGAGGCGCTCGGCGACATCTCGACCCCCGATGGCGCCGAGCAGGTGGTCGCGGACGCCGCGGAAGCGATGGGCGGGCTCGACCTGCTCGTCTCCAACGCGGGCATCGACGCGACCGACTGGGCGGACCTCGCCGACTGGGAGGTCGCCGAGTTCGACCGCATCATCGCGACCAACCTGCGGGGCCCGTTCCTCCTCGCGCGCGCCGCGATTCCGCACATGCTCAAGAACGATCCGCCCAGGCGGGGCGCGATCGTGCATATGTCGAGCGTGTGCGCGATCACCGTGTGGGCCGGCGACTGCGCGTACGACATCTCGAAGGCGGGGCTCAACATGCTCTCCGACCACATCGCGGTCGAATACGGACAACGTGGCATTCGCTCCAACACGCTGATGCCCGGAGTCATCCGAACCGAGCTTCACGAGTCGGTGATGGAGGCGATGAACGACGGTCGGGCGTTCGAGCGAGAACTGCTTGGCCGCCATCCGATCGGCCGGTTCGGAGAGGTCACGGACGTGGCCGACGCGTGCGTGTTCCTGTGCGCAAACGAGGCAGGGTTCCTCACGGGCGCCAACATCTCGATCGACGGCGGCTACTCCCGGGTCTGACCGCACGGTCGCCAATGCGCATCGTCGACGTACGCACGCACGTACTGCTCGATCCGGCGTTCGACGTCGCGGCCACGAGTTCGGCCCAGGACACGATCGTCGTCGAGGTCGAGACCGACGACGGACTCGTCGGGATCGGCGAGACCGACCTGAACGCCTGGATCGCGCGCGCCTGCATTGAAGCCCCGGGCACGAACACGATGGACCGCGGGCTCAAGCAGATGCTGATCGGGCGCGATCCGCTCGACCCGCCGGCGGTGTGGGAGGACCTCTACGTCGGCACGGCAATGACCGGGCGCAGGGGCGCGGTCGTCAACGCGATCGGCGCGATCGACATCGCTCTGTGGGACATCGCCGGGCAGGCTGCGGGGGTGCCGACCTGGCAGCTGCTCGGCGAGCGTGCACGGGACCAGCTCACTCCGTACGCATCGCTTCAGCCCGAGGTGTCGTCGTTCGACGCCTATCTCGAGTCGATGGTCACGTGGGCGAGCACCGCCCGCGATATCGGCTTCACGGCCGTCAAGCTCGAGGCGACGTTCTCCGGGCCCTACGCTCATAAGGGACTGGAGGGACCAGACGAGTGGGTGGAGGAGGTCGTCCGCGCCGTTCGCGAAGCGGCCGGGCCCGAGATGACGCTGATGGTCGACGTGCAGTACGCGTTTGACTCGATGGAGCGGGCCCTGCGGACCGCGGAGGCGCTCGCCCCCTACGACGTGTTCTTTCTCGAGACGCCGCTCTGGGTCGACGACCTCGACGGCTACGCCGAGCTCACCCGTCGCTCGCCGATCAGGATCGCGCAGGGGGAGTGGCTCTCCACTCGTCACGAGTTCGCGCGGCTGCTCGAGCGCCGCTGTGTCGACGTCGCGCAGCCGGACATCGGCCGCGTGGGCGGCCTCACCGAGGCGCTGCGCGTGGCACGGATGGCGGCCGAGCACGACCTGCTCGTCGTGCCGCACGCGTGGAAGACCGGTATCTCGGTCGCGGTCGCGGCCCAGCTCGCGATGGTCACGCCGCACATGCCGTTCTTCGAGTTCCTGCCCGCCGAGCTGTGCGAGTCGCGCCTGCGCAAGGAACTGGTCCGCGACGAGCTCGTGTTCGAGCGCGGAAAGCTCGGGCTGCCGACGGCTCCCGGGCTCGGCTTTGAACTGAAGCGTGACGCTCTTGCGGAGTTCAGCGCGGCGGCACGCGACGCCGGGGGCGCGGCGCTAGGGTGACGAGATGAGCGCTGATGGGCCGCTTCCGCAGATTCTCGACGAGGCGCGCCGGCTCGCAACGGCGGCGCTCGAGCAGGACGTACCCATCCGGCTCGTGGGGGGACTCGCCGTCAGGATCCGGGTCGACGAGGCGTTTCACCCCGGTCTGTCACG
>DASYFZ010000110.1:0-8926 GCA_036000295.1 Solirubrobacteraceae bacterium | reverse complement strand
GACATCCGGCTCGATCGCGTCGTCGAGGAGTCGATCTCGCGTGCGCGCCGCGACCATCCGGAGGTGGCGTTCGAGGCCTCGCTGCAACCCGTCACGGTGGAGGGCGTTCCCGAACGGCTCGGGCGCGCCGTCAACAACCTGCTCGACAACGCCGCGCGGCACTCCCCCCCGCACGGCGTCATCGAGGTCACCGTCAACGCCGACGGTCTTCGCGTGCGCGATCACGGCTCCGGCGTGGACGAGGCCGACCTGCCGTACGTGTTCGACCGCTTCTACCGCGGCAAGAACAGCCGCGGCCGCCAAGGCAGCGGACTGGGCCTCGCGATCGTCCGCCAGGTCGCCGTCCAGCTCGGGGGCTCGGTGGATGTCTCAAACGCTCCCGACGGTGGAGCGATCTTCTCTCTGCACGTCCCGGCGGTCGACACCGACGAGAGCCAGGCCCAGGACGTCAGGCTGTGGGCGGGCGAGCGACGCGCGCCTGTCTAGCAATCAGGAAGCGCTTTCGCAGAAACCAGAACATCACCGAGAACACGGGGACGATCACCAGCAGCAGTAACAGGCGCGGGTTTGGCTCCCCGACGAGCGCCACGAACGCGATCTCGGCGCCGACCGCGGGCAGCGCCGCCAGCAGGATCGTGTGCGACCGGTAGCCCGAGAAGTGCTCCCGCGCGGTGATCTCCACGACCCCGAGCGTGCACACTGCCACGCCGGCGATCAGCGCGGGCCCGCCCTGCTGGATGATGCCGACGATCAGCCCGACGGCGCCGATCGCGATCGCGATCTCCGAAACCGGCAGGCCGCCGAACGGGCTCGGCGGACGCTCGCCGTAGGCACCCATCGGGTTGCGCGGAGCTCGCTGGGGGGTGGGCTCCGGCCGAGGCTCGGTTCGCTGCATACGCCGTTGTGACGGAACCGCACGCGGGACCGAGTCGGGATTGCGCCGCTTGCGCGACCGGCGCTTTGACTTCTGGCTAGCCACGGTGGCGCCAGCATACGGGCTACTTCCAGCGGCTACCGCCGGCACGCAGATCACGAAGCTCGCTGACGACCCGGTCCTCGACACGCGTTGCCTCCCCGGCGACCGGCAACAGCCGCACGGCCAGCGCATACTCGACGACACTCCCGCGTCCGTCGGGCTGCAATCGCAGCACCCTCGCCCCCGCCCGCGACGCGACGCATTCGGCAAGCTCGGTTCCCTCGAACAGCAGCGCCGCGCCGTCATCGGCCGCGTAGCCGGGCGCAAGCTCACCGGCGGCGACGGCCGCGCGGTACACCGGCAGCCGCTGCGCCTCGCCGTCCAGGTGCACCGACAGGCTGCCGTCGAGCAGCCCGAGCCCCCGCACCGCCTCCGGCGTCCCGGCGCTCATGCTGATCCCGCCTTCAAACCAGCACATCGCTCCGGCGCTCAACCCGGCGAGAACCACGCCGGCCTCCCAGGCGCCGCGCAGCGCCTCGTCGACCCCGTGCTCGCGCCACACCGCGAGCAGGTTGCGCATCGACCCACCGCCGACATAGATCGCGTCCTGGGCGAGCAGGTGCGTGACGGGATCGACGCGATCGCGAGCGAGGTGAAACAGCGACAGGATGCTCGGCTCGCACGGCCAGCTACCGAACCGCTCGTAGAAGCGGGTCACCTGGTCACGGGGATCGCCGCTCGCGGTCGGCAGAAAGCACACCTTCGGCACGGGCTTGCCCGTCAGCGACAGCACGAACGCGTCCAGTGCCGGACTGGGGTCGTCCATCGTGAATCCGCCGCCGCCCATGGCGAGGATCCGCCCCCGATGCGCGGAGGTCACGCTGCCAGTGCCTCGCCTGCTGTCACCGCCCCAAGGTAACGAACCGGCAGCTTGCGCTCCCGAACTCCGCCGCGCGCATCGCGACTGACATGAAATGCCCGGGCTCCGGGCCGCGAGCTCACCACGCGCTCGAGCTCGGTCCCGACGAAATGCAGCGCCGCGGCGTCACCGGCGCCGTACCCGGCGGGGATCCCGCCGGCGATGGCCTTGCGAAAGGCCTCCCTGCGACCCGGTTCGTCGTCGTAGTGCACGGCATTGCTCCACGGCAGCAGTCCCATCGCGTCGATCATGCGGGACGGACCTTCGTGGAAGCCAGACACGGCGTGCGAGAACCAGCACAGCGAGCCGGCCGACCCGCCGCACATCACCACGCCGGCCTGCCAGGCCGCGCGGAGCGCGTGGTCGATGCCGTGGGCGCGCCACGTGCCCAACAGCGACACGAGGCTTCCGCCACCGACGTACACGAGGTCCTGTGCCAGCAGGTGAGCGAGCGGGTCGCCGACGCCGGTCTCGCGGCGAAACAGCGAGACGTGAGACGGCTCGCAGCGCGACGCGGGAAACGCACGGTAGAAGCGCACGACATAGTGGTCGGCGTCGCCGCTGGCGGTCGGCAGGAAGCAGACACGCGGCCTCTCCACGCCTGTCAGCGACAGCACGTACTCGTCGAGCAGCGTGTTGCCCCACTCGGTCGAGAAGCCGCCGCCGCCAAACGCCACGATCTGAGGTGGCCTCCCGGGCATGTGCGCAAGGTATGCGCAGCGCCGGCGCCGGTCTTTGGCCTTGCGGCCAAGTCTGAGGGCCGCGAACTGGCCCGGATGTCAGCCGGTGGTGGCGGTCTCGGGCGGCGTCGATGCGTCGGCGAACTCGCGGAACAGGCCGGTCACGACGAATACCGTCTGCTCGGCGATGTCGACGGTGTTGTCGCCGATGCGCTCCAGGCAGCGGGCGACGAGAATCATGAACATCGCCCACTCGCGCAGCTCTGGATCGTCGCCGATGTCGACCGCGCGCCTGAAGATGTCGCGGTTGAGCCGGTTTATCTCCTCGTCCTGACGCACCAGGTCCTGAGCGAGGTCCGTGTTGCGCCCACCGAACGCGTCCTTGGCCTGCGAGACCTGGGAGTGCGCCAGCTGACCCATCCGCTCGATCGCGTCGAGCAGGTCCTTGTCTTTGGGCGCTTCGTGTCCGGACAGCGGCACCAGTTTGGCGATGTTGACGCACTGGTCGCCCATCCGCTCGATGCAGCGGATGATGTGCAGCAACGCCGCGACGATCCGCAGGTCGCCTGCCACCGGCGCCTGCCTGGCGAGCAACGACAGGATCCCCTGATGAACCTCCAGGTAGCGGCCGTCGATACGGTCGTCGTCGGCGACGACCATCCCGGCCAGCTCAACGTCCTGATAGCTGACGGCCTCCAGCGCCCGGTCGAGCTGCTGAAGCACCAGGTCCATCCCGCCGAGCGTCTGGCTCTCGAGGTCCTTCAGTGCTTCGCGAAAGGCGTGTCGCGTTTCCTGCATGCGCTAGCGGGCCTCCTCCACTATCCGAACTTGCCGGTGACGTAACGCTCGGTCCGCTCGTCTTCTGGGGTCGTGAAGATCTTGTTGGTCGGCCCGTGCTCGATCAGCTCGCCCTCGAGCATGAACGCCGTGGTGTCGGCGATTCGCGCCGCCTGCTGCATGTTGTGCGTGACGATCACGATCGTGTAGCGCTCCTTGAGCTCCTCGACCAGCTCCTCGATCTTCAGCGTCGACACCGGGTCCAGCGCCGACGCCGGCTCGTCCATGAGGATCACCTCCGGCTCGATGGCGATCGTCCGGGCGATGCAGAGACGCTGCTGCTGGCCGCCCGACAGGCCGATCCCGGGCTCGTTGAGCCGGTTCTTGACCTCGCCCCAAAGGCCCACGCTGCGCAGCGCTTTGTGGACCGTCTCGCGCAGGTTGTCGCTCTTGGTTCCGGTCAGACGCAGGCCGGCGGCCACGTTGTCGAAGACCGACATCGTCGGGAACGGGTTGGGCTTCTGGAACACCATGCCGAT
Organism: Solirubrobacteraceae bacterium; assembly: GCA_036000295.1. Lineage (GTDB taxonomy): Bacteria > Actinomycetota > Thermoleophilia > Solirubrobacterales > Solirubrobacteraceae > Palsa-465. Next base: position 5,095 of record DASYFZ010000110.1, on the reverse strand, counting down.
CGCTCGCCTGACCGCCGTCAGGTCGACCTTGGGGTCGTAGACGTCGAGATCGTCGAGCATTACTTTGCCCTCGGCGCGTGCGCCCGGGATCTCCTCGTGCATCCGGTTGATGCAGCGCACGACCGTCGACTTGCCCGAGCCGGAGGGACCGATCAGCGCCGTGACCTCGTTGGCCGGGAACTTGATGCTGATTCCCTTGATGGACTCCTGAGCGCCGTAGTAGGCGTGCAGGTCCTCCACGACCACGGAATGTGCCGCGCGCTTGCTCTCTGTCTGAGCTCGCGGGGCGGGCTCGGCGGTCTGTTGGGGCTGGCCTGCAGGCTGGTCGGGGGAAGACACGTCGGTCGCGTCCTTGTTCTTGGTGTCGATTTCGGGGTTCATCCTAGGCGGCTCCTTCGCGAAGCGGCGCGCGCGATCAGGTTGAGAAGCAGGATCATCACAACCAGGGTAAGCGCCGCGCCCCAAGCGCGTGTGACAACTTCGGCACGGGGCGACTGAATGTCGTTGTAGATCTGGATCGGCAGCGAGTTCATCGACTGGTTCAGGTTCCCGGTCAGCCCCTGTGCGAAAGCGACCGTAAAGAGCAGCGGGGCGGTCTCGCCCGCACCTCGGGCGACGGCCAGCAGCGCGCCGGTCACCAGCCCGGAAAGCGACGTCGGCAGCACCACGCGGGTGACGACGCGCCATCGCGGCGCACCCAACGCAAGTGCCGCCTCACGGAGGCTCCCAGGAACGAGCAGCAGCACGACCTCGGACGACCGCACGACGATCGGCAGCATCAGCAGCGCCAGCGCGATCGAGCCTTTCCAGGCGGCGAACGTGCTGCCGCCGGTGCGCGCCAGCACCAGCACGATGTAGATGAACAGGCCGAACACGATCGACGGGACGCCGGTCATCACGTCGACGAAGTAGCGCACGACGTTGGCGAACTTGGAGTCCTTGCCGTACTCGGTCAGGTACAGGGCCACGCCGATCCCAATCGGCACCGAAATCAACGTCGCGAGCGCGACGATCTCGATCGTCCCCAGGATCGCTGAGCGGATTCCGCCCGGATAGCCGAGGAAGTTGCCATTCGGATCGGTGGTGAAGAAGTCCTTGCTCCACGCCGACAGACCCTCGTGCAACAGCCAGTAGATGACGAGCACCAGCGGGACGAGGGCAACGATCGTTGCGACGCCGAGCAGGCCGCGCATGACGACGTCGCTGCGCCGGCGCCTGGAGCTGATCGGTGCGAGCTCGGTCATGCTGCTGCGCCCGCCGGCGCCTCCGGGACGACCACGTCAGCGGCCATGCGCTTGCCGCCCGTCGCGCGCACGACGTAGCGCCGCGCGATGATGTTGACGAGCAAAGTCAGCACGAACAGGACCAGTCCCGCGGCGAACAGGGCAGAACGGTAGACGGGCGTCGAGGCCGCCTCTCCGAACTCGTTGGCGATCACGGCCGACAGCGTGTAACCCTGGGAGAAGATCTGCTCTCCGAGCTTCGGCGAGTTGCCGATGACGAGCACAACGGCGATCGTCTCGCCGATCGCTCGGCCCAGGCCGAGCATCGCGCCGCCGGTGATGCCGGCCCGCGAGTAGGGCAGCACCGCGATGCGAATCATCTCCCAGCGCGTGGCGCCGAGCGCCAGGGCCGCCTCCTTGTGCTCCGACGGCACCGTTGAGATCACCTCGCGCGAGATCGCCGAAACGATCGGCAGGATCATGATCGCGAGGATCAGGCCGGCGATGAAGTAGCTCGGTCCCGCCACCGTCCCCCCAACGAACGGCAGGAACGAGAACGTGTCGGCGAGAAACTGCTGAAACGGCTTGAGGTGCGGGATCAGCACGAAGACGCCCCACAGGCCGTACACGACCGACGGCACCGCCGCGAGCAAGTCGACGAGCAGCGCCAGCGGTCCCCGGAACCGCCGCGGGCACAGTTCGGTGACGAACAGCGCGGTGGCGATCGCGACCGGGACGCCGATGATCAGCGCGATCGCGGAGGTGATCACCGTCCCGAGGAGCAGCGCCCACGCCCCGAACGTGCAGCCAGCGTTGCTGGCGGTCGTGCACGCCGCCCCGTCTTGCAGCTGCGAGACGTCCCAGTTGTTTCGCACGAAGAAGTTGAAGAAGCCGATGTGGCCGAACGCCGTCGACGACTGCCCGATCAGGCGGATGAAGAAGTAGCCGATCAGGACCAGCACACCGGCGGCCAGCGCGCTCAGGCCCCACTGCAGGACCCGGTCGGGCAGCCGGTGCAGTGGCGACCGCTCGAGTACTGAGCGGCCGCCCTGAACCGTTGAGACGCTCGCGTCCACGTGCCTACTGCAGCGGCGATCCGTTGCAGGTCAGCGTCTTGAGCTGGGCCTGGGCCTTGCTCAGCAGCGAGGCGGGGAGCGACGCGTAGAACAGCTGCTTCTCGACCCCCTGGCCTGCGGAGCTGAGCCCGTAGTCCAGGAACTTTTTGACGCCGGATGCGGCACCCTGGGCGATCCCGGCCTTGCACATGTCCTTGTACGTGATCACGAACGTCTGCGACGTGATCGGGTACGCGGCCGGGTTGGGCGAGTTGATCGTCGAGATCGTCAGGTCCGGCGGGACCTTGATCCCCTCGGCCGCCGCGGAGGCCGCCGCGAGCGTCGGAGCGATGAACTTGCCGGAGCTGTTCTTGACCGACGCGTACGTGAAGCCGTTCTGCAGCGCGTAGGCCTGCTCGACGTATCCGATCCCGCCGGCCGTCTGCTTGATCGCCGCGGCGACGCCCGAGTTGCCCTTGGCGCCGGTGCCGACCGGCCACTTGACGATCTTGTCGGGCATGCCGGCCGCCGCGGTCCACGCGGGGTTGTAGGCCGACAGGAAGGTCGTGAACGCCTTCGTCGTGCCCGACGAGTCGGAGCGGTGAACGACCGTGATCGCAGTGCTCGGCAGGCTCAGGCCCGGGTTGAGCGCCGTGATCTCGGGGTCGTTCCACTTCTTGACCTTGCCCAGGAAGATGTCGCCCAGCGTCTTGCCGTCGAGCTTGATCCCGCTCTTGACGCCCGACAGGTTGTAGGAGACGGTGATCGCTCCGAACCCGATCGGGAATTGGGCGACCGGGCCCTTCGCGGCCTTCACCTCGTCGGGCTTCATCGCCGGGTCTGAGCCGGCGAAGTCGACCGTGGCCGATTGCAGCTGCGCGACCCCCGCCCCCGAGCCGACCGCGTTGTAGTTGACCGTCAGCCCCTGACCCTTCAACGTCGATCCCCATTGCATGTAGATCGGCGCCGCGAACGTCGAGCCGGCGCCGCTGATCGTCCCGGAGCCGCCGCTCGAGCTCGATGAGCTCGACGAGGACCCGCCCGGTGCGGGCGCGCTCGAGCTCGAGCTCGAGTTCGAGCTGCCGCACGCGGCGACGACGAGCGCCGCTCCGATTGCGACAGCTGTCGCAGTGATCTGCCGTTTTCTCAAGATCTTCTCCTTCATTAGATGTGCGCCGTAGTCTCGGGTGGACCGGCGGCCCATTTGTTACTCGGTTGTGAACCGCTGGTGACGGCTTTGTTCGTGTTCGGCGGCAAGCCGGTAACCGAACCCGAAGTGCGTGTGTATGAACCGCCATCCCGGCAGCGCTTCCTCGAGCTTCACGCGAAGCTTCCGGACGTACACGTCAACCGACCTGTCCCCTGGGCGCATCTCACGTCCCCACACCAGCCGGAAGAGCTCCTCGCGCGCCATGATCCGGTCGGCACGCCGTGCGAGTTCCGTCAGCAGGCGCAGCTCCCGAATCGAGAGCATCAGGGCTCGGCCACGGGCGCGCGCGAGATGCTCCTCGGGCAGGATCTCGAGAGGCCCTACCTCGATCACCTCGTGGAACGCCCTGTCAGCGGTGGCCGCCATCCGCCCCAATGCTGCCGGGGCCGGCGCCGTCTGACGTTACGAGTACGTAACTGAGATGTGAAGACCTTGTGATCGAGGTTTGCGCGGCGGCGCGCGGAAGCGCGTCAGCCGGCGAACGCGGGGTCGAGCCCCGCTTCCTCGTCGAGCAGGTCCGCCGAGAGCTCGGCGTCCTGACGTTCGTCGACCTCGGAGGGACGGCCGTTGTCGGCCTCCGGCGCGAACCGGTAGCCGACGCCGAAGTGCGTGTGGATGTAGCTCCACTCGGGAGACGCCGTACGCAGCTTCTGGCGCAGCTTGCGGACGAACACGTCGACCGAGCGGTCGCCGTGCGCCATCGCGTAGCCCCACACGCGCTCGTAGATCTCCTCGCGGCGCAGGACGCGGTCGGACTGCACAAGCAGGTGGAGGATCTCGAATTCACGGGCGGTTAGCTCGAGGCTCGCCGTACCGCGGTAGGCCTGGTAGAGGTCGGGGCGGATCGTGACCTCCCCGACCGTCGCGGCCGCCTCGATGGCCGGCATCTCGGTGCGCCGGTGGCGCCGCACGGCCGCCTCCATCACGCAGATCAGCTCCTCGGGGTGGCAGGGCTTCGTCACCCAGGCGTCGGCTCCGAGCCGCAGCCCACGAACCCGCTGCACGACCGACGAAGGGCCGGTGCAGACGATCACCGCGAGCCCAGGCAGGCGAGCGCACACCCGCTCCAGGTATTCCCAGCTCCCAGGTCCAAGCACGGCCACGTCGACGACGAGGGCGTTGAGGCGCATCGCCACCAGGACTTCGGCGGTCACTGCGCTCGATAGCGCACGGTGGTCCCACCGCAGCGCGTCGAGTCGGTTTGTGAGGACCTGCAGGAACCCTGGGTCGCGGTCGATGACGGCTACTCGGAGCCGGCTCGGCGACCGTTGCGGGGCCGCCCCTGCCTGCGCCTCGCTTGTATCGGCGGACATGCGGAGCACTCTATCGGGGTCCTTCGGACGCCATCCGGCGGCGCCGATTCCGGTAACAGGATCTTTACACGCAAACAGCGAGAATCGGGCCCCTGTCCGCTACAACAGGTCGGGCGCTCCGATCGTGGGGAAGGGGAGTGCACGATCGGACATCATCAGGATCATGACCAGAACGCTCGCCCTGCTGGCCGTCGTCGGCCTCTCGATCTCTGTCGCCGGATGCGGCTCCTCTTCGAAGTCGTCCTCGACTACCACCTCGAAGACGACGTCGCAATCTTCTGCCGCGCAGCGCTC
>DASYFZ010000086.1:0-1887 GCA_036000295.1 Solirubrobacteraceae bacterium | reverse complement strand
GCCAAGGGCAAGGCCAAGGACATCTCCGGGATCGTCACCGACGATTCGACCGGCACGATCAAGATCACCCTCGTCGCTCCGTTCTCGCCGATCGTCGACATCATGGCGCTCCCGGGCACAGCGCCGGTGCCGCCGAACACGGCAGTGAAGAACCTGGCGGCCACCGGCACGATCGGCGCCGGGCAGTACAAGTGGGGGGCGATCACTCCTGGGCACACGTACACCCTGGTGCGCAACCCGAACTTCAGCATCCCCGGGCTGCCTCGCGGATACGCGGACAAGATCGTCTACAGCGTCAACTCGAACGTCAACGCGAACGCCGAGCAGGTGCTCAACAACCAGGCCGACGTGTTCGACCCGGGCGACACGCTGCCGGCGTCGATCCTCCAGCAGGTCAAGACCCAGGCGGCTGACCGCTTCCAGGCGGTCCCGCTTAACTCGAGCTGGTACTTCTTCTTCAACGTCCAGAAGAAGCCGTTCAACAACATCTACGCGCGTCAGGCGGTTTTGGCCGCGATGGACTCGCGGGCGATGTCCAGGCTCGACAGCGGGTTCATGTCGCCCGACTGCCACCTGATCCCGTTCGGGATCATCGGACACAACACCCCGGCGAACTGCCCGTTCCACAACCCCACCGGCCCGCCGAACATGGCGCTCGCGCAGCAGTTGATGGCGAAGTCGGGCATGAAGGGCCAGTCGGTTACGGTCTGGGGAGAGGAGCGCAGCCCGCGTAAGCAGTACCTCGACTACTTCACGTCGGTCCTGAACTCGCTCGGGTTCAAGGCCACCGAGAAGGTCGTCAACTCGGGCGTGTACTTCACGACGATCGGGGACCCGAACACGAAGCCGCAGGTCGGCTTCGGCGACTGGAACCAGGACTTCCCGCACCCGTGGGACTTCATGCAGCTGTTCGCCGGCAACGCCGGCTCGTCGCTGAACTACGGCTACGTGAACGATCCGCATTACAACCAGACGCTGGCCAAGCTGTACCAGGTGCTGCCTGAGACGGTGGCCAGCCAGTGGCAGGCGCTCGACCAGTACGCGGTCCAGCACGCCTACTACGCGGTCTACGGGCACGAGAGCAAGCCGAAGTTCTTCTCGAACAAGCTCGACTTCCAAAAGGGAACGATGTCGGTCGAGTACCTGATCGACGTGACGAGCCTGCAGCTCAAGTAGCAGCGGGAATGCGGGAGGGCGCCACCGTGCGTCCTCCCGCTCCGCTCACTGCTGCGCGGCGATAAGCTGCATGCCGAGGAGATGGCAGTAGAACACACCCATCAGGGGGGAGCCGCGGCGCTCAATGAGGGCGCTGGCGTCGTGGCAGGCGAGCTTGGCGGCGATGCCTGGAGCGAAGGCCATCACGCTCCTGCGATCGGTCCGTGGAAGCTGGCGTTTCGCCGGCTGCGACGCAACAAGACGGCGCTGGCGTTCCTCGTGCTGTTCATCGTGATCGTCGCGATGTGCCTGCTGGCGCCGGTCTATGCCAAGCACGTCGCGCACATCGGGCCGAATGCCAACAACGTCACCGGCACGATCAACGTAGGTGGCAAGCAGAAGGACGTCGTGTCCCCCGACGGCGTGCCGATCGGGCCGACGTTCACGAGCCATTACTTCTTCGGCGCCGACACCAACGGCCGTGATCTGGCCGTCCGACTGCTCTACGGCGGACGCACGTCGTTGGAGATCGGAGGTCTCGCGACCCTGATCATCATCGTCTTCGGCACCATCATCGGGCTGTTATGCGGTTACTTCCGGGGCTTCATCGACGCGATCCTCAGACCGCTGATGGAGCTGATCTGGTCGTTCCCGCCGGTGATCCTCGGAGTCGCGGTCGGCACCGCGCTCGCGCTCGGCGGAATCGGTCCGATCAAGGGCAACTCGCTGTTC
>DASYFZ010000056.1:0-18002 GCA_036000295.1 Solirubrobacteraceae bacterium | reverse complement strand
TCCCCAGCCGTCGTTGTGCGCCGCGTCGATCGCGGCCAGACCGAACCTGGTCGCCAGCACTCGATCGAAAGGCGTGGGCGTGCCGCCCCGTTGCGTATGGCCGAGCACGGTGGCGCGAGTCTCGAAGCCGGTGCGCTCCTCGATCTCCTGTTCGAGCCTGACGCCGATCCCGCCCAGGCGGGGATGGCCGAACTCGTCGACCTCTCCAGCCGACAGGGACATCGTGCCCTCCTTCGGGATCGCGCCCTCGGCGGCAACCACGATCGAGAAGTAGCGGCCACGGGCGTGACGGCGGCGGATCAGCCCGCACACCTCATCGATGTCGAATGGGATCTCGGGGATCAGGATCACGTCGGCGCCGCCGGCGATCCCCGAATGCAGCGCGATCCAGCCGGCGTGCCGGCCCATCACCTCGACCACGAGGATCCGGTTGTGGCTCTCGGCGGTGGTGTGTAGGCGGTCGATCGCCTCCGTGGCGACGTACAGCGCTGTGTCGAAACCGAACGTCACGTCGGTCGCACCGAGGTCGTTGTCGATCGTCTTGGGCACGCCGATCACGTGCAGGCCGTCGTCGTCGAGGCGCTTGGCGACGCCGAGCGTGTCCTCGCCGCCGATCGCGATCAGGCCGTCGAGCCGGTGTCGGGCGAACGTCTCGCGCGCGACCTCGGGACCGTCGTCGCGCGCGTACACGTTCGTGCGCGAGCTCCCGAGGATGGTCCCGCCGCGCGGCAGGATCCCGCGGGTGGATTCGATCGTCAGCTCGTCGTAGGAGTCCTCGAGCACGCCGCGCCAGCCGTCGCGAAAACCGATCACCCGGTCGTCGTAGTGGTCGACTGCCTTGCGGACGACCGCGCGTATGACCGCGTTCAGCCCAGGGCAGTCTCCGCCTCCGGTCAGGACTCCGATCCGCATGTCCTTGAATGCTTATCACAGCGGGAGCCTGGGATCGGCTACGGACTTGTAGCCTTTGGCGCCGGATGCGGGAGCAGCCCAACCGCTGGATCTGGACCGGAGCCGGCGCGGCCGCGTTGGCCGCCGCCGGGGTCAGCGGCGCGATCCTGCAGCGACGCCACGGGAAGCGCATCGAAAGCGACCCCGAGAACGACGCGCTCCGGGATCCTCTGTCCGGTAGCCCGCTCGCGATTCGCTCCGCCGATGGCACGATGCTGCACGCCGAGGTGTTCGGGCCCGAGGACGGGACGACGCTCGTGCTCGCCCACGGCTGGACCGAGACGCTCGACTTCTGGACCTACGTGATCCGGGACGTGACCGCCAAGGGCCTTCGGGTCGTCGCATACGACCTGCGCGGGCATGGCGACAGCGATCCGGCGATCGAAGGCGACTACGCGATCGAGCGCTTCGGCGAGGATCTCGAGGCGGTCCTGACGGCCGGTGTTCCCGAGGGTCGCCGCGTCGCCGTCGCGGGCCACTCCTTGGGCGCGATGTCGATCGCCGCGTGGGCCGAGCGCCACGACGTCGCGCAGCGGGTGTTCGCCGTCGCGATGATCAACACGGGCGTCGGGGACCTGATCGCCGAGTCGCTGCTGTTTCCGGCCCCGGGGTTCGCCAAGGCGCTCAACAAGGCGCTCGCCGTCCACGGCTTCCTAGGGGCGCGGGCACCGCTGCCGCGCACCTCGACGCCGGCAAGCCACGCGGCCATCCGCTACATCGCGTTCGGGCCCGAAGCGACGCCGGCGCAGATCGCCTTCTACGAGCGGATGCTGGTCGCGACCCCGCCCGACGCCCGTGCCAGCATCGGGATCGCGATGTCCGCGCTCGAGTTGCACCACGCGCTCGAGCGCATCACGGTGCCGACGCTGGTGATCGGCAGCGAGAACGACCGGCTGACGCCGCCGTCGCACGCACGCAAGATCGCCGACATGCTCCCCAACCTCGACCGGCTGATCGTCCTACCCGACACCGGGCACATGGCGCCGCTCGAGCGTCCGGCGGAGGTCAGCCGCGCGATCGCCAAGCTCGTGGCACGATCCGCGGACGCGGACGCGGACGTGGCCGAGCCGGTCGCGGACAGTGCAGGCGACGCCGGTGCGCTGGCGGGGGATTAGGGTGCATGGGGCCGCGATACATGTGCCTTAATCACCGGCCGGTGCACCAATGCACATAGACCCCTACATCGTCCTCGGGAGCGCGATCGTCGGACTGCTCGTCGGCATGACCGGCGCCGGAGGCGGCGCGCTGATGACGCCGATGCTGATCCTGCTGTTCGGCATCAAGCCGTCGGCGGCGATCTCCTCCGACCTCGTCGCGGCAGTGGTGATGCGCCCGATCGGAGCGGGGGTACATCTACGGGCGGGCACGGTGAATTTGCGTCTCGTTCGGTGGCTGGTGCTCGGCTCGGTTCCGGCGGCGTTCCTCGGTGCCTATCTGCTGCGGCTGCTGGGCGACTCGAAGTCAGCCCAGCAGCACATCGAGACCGCGCTCGGTACGGCGCTGCTGATCGGCGCCGGCGCGATGGCCCTGCGGTTCGTCCTCGACCGGCGCGGCGGCCAGGGCCGCACCGCGTTCGTCACCGACGTCGAGCCGCGGCCGTTGCTGCTGGTGACGCTGGGCATCGTCGGCGGGATCATCGTCGGCTTGACCTCGGTCGGGTCGGGGTCGCTGATGATCGTCGGACTGCTGTTCATCTACCCGACGATCGGCGCCAACCAGCTCGTCGGGACCGACCTCACCCAGGCCGTCCCGCTGACATTGGCCGCCGCGCTCGGTGCGCTGTTATTCGGCCACGTCGAGTTCGGGCTGACGGCCTCGCTGATCCTCGGCAGCGTCCCGGCCGTGTTCATCGGCTCGCTGCTGTCCTCGACGGTGCCCGACCGCTATGTCCGCCCCTCGATCGCGTTCGTGATCTTCGCATCGGGCTTGAAGTACGTGGGCCTGAACACGACCGCACTGGGTTGGACGCTGTGCGCGGTGCTGCTGGCGGCCGCCGTCGGCTGGCTGGTGTTCGCGCGGCCGTGGAGCGCAGCCCAGGCACAGGCCGTCGTAACACCCATTCAGCCCGACGCTGAGCAGCCGGAGCTCGTGACGCAACAGCGCCGCTGAAGGCATTTCAACTGACGTCGGATGTGAAGCGTCGGATATAGCGACGTTCACATCCCACCTTGGCCGCGGGTTGACCGCGCGACACCGCTTGACGCGTAATCCCCCGTACGACCCGCTGGCCATTAGGGTCTGCGCTGATGTCCACGGGGGCGAACAGCGAGGGGCCAGGCGGCCCTACGGGTCTTGGCGTACTACAAGCCGCCGAGCAGCTGCGCGCCGGGCAGCTGAGCGCGCTCGAGCTGACCGAGGCGTGCCTGGCGCGAATCGAAGAGCGCAACGGCGGCGCGCCCAGCTACGACGGCGCCCCCGAAGCGATCAACGCGTGGGTCCGGCTGTACCCGGACCTCGCGCGCGAGCAGGCCCGAGAAGCCGACGAGCGCCGCGCGCGCGACGGTGAGGATGCGCCGCTGCTGTGCGGGATTCCGCTGGCAGTGAAGGACCTCTACGGCGTCGCGGGGCTCCCGCTCACGGCGTCGAGCCGGGTTCTCGACGGCAACGTCGCCGAACACGACGCGGTGGCGTACAAGCGGCTGCGCGACCAGGGCATGGTCCTGCTGGGCCACACGCACACCCACGAGTTCGCCGCCGGCGGGACCACCGACCAGGTCGGCAACCCGTTTGCGCTGGACCGTGTCGTGGGCGGATCGAGTGGCGGCAGCGCCGCTGCGCTGGCGGCACGGATGGCCCCCGCCGCGCTGGGCAGCGACACCTGCGGCTCACTGCGGATTCCCTCGGCCTGTTGCGGGACCAGCGCGATCAAGCCCACCCACGGGCGCATCCCGCTGGACGGCGTGATCCCGCTGGCGAGCTCGCTCGACCACCCCGGACCAATGGCTCGCACGATCGCCGACTGTGCCGCGGTGCTGCAGGCGATGGCGGCGGGCGGCGCCGAGCCGCTCCCGGTCATGCCTCCGCCGCAGAAGCTGCCCGAGCTCCCTCTGACGCCGCGACTGGGACCCCGCCCATTCGAGGGGATGACGATCGCGCTGACCGACAGGCCGGACAACTCGCCGATGCAGCCGCGGGTCGCAATCGGCTTCGAGGAGGCCACGCGGGCATGCGAGCGGCTGGGTGCGCGCGTGATCGAGCTCGCGGCGCCGTGGACGTTTGACTGGGACGACCTCAGCATCATCCTGCTGACCGAGGTCTGGTCCTACCACCGCCATCACTCCGAGCAGCACGAGCTCTATCGCCCCGCGATCGCCGAGTTCGTGGAGGCGGCGCGCAACTTCATCAAGGCTCCCCCTTACCTCGACGCCCAGCAGCGGCGGGCGCAGGGCACCGCCGCGTGGGAGCAGTGGTTCCGCGACAACCGGGTCGACCTCGTGCTCGAGCCGACGCTCCCGATCGTGCCCTACGAGCGCGGGCCTGGGTACGACCGCGGGCACGCCGGCGGACCGGACGATCCGATGATCGCGCTCACCGCGCTGTGGGACATGACCGGGATGCCGGTCGCCTCGCTGCCGGTGAGCTGGGAGATCGGTGTCTCGCTGATCGCCCCGCGAGGGCACGAGGCGCCACTCGTGCAGGCCGCGATCGACCTCCAGGAATCGCGGCTCGGCGTCCCCGACTGGCCGTAATCAGGCGGCCTTGCCCTTGTCCCTGTAGCGCTGCGCCTCGCGCTCGAGCCGCTCCTGGGTGTCACGCACGATCGCGCCGGCGTCGTCGCCGCGCTCACGCGCCGATTCGACCTCAGCGCGCTCGCCCTCGGTGAGGTGGTCGGCCTGTTCCAGCACCGCTCGGGCCACGTAGATCGGCGCGCCGAGTTGCACGGCGAGCGTGAGCGCATCGCTCGGACGGGCATCTACCTCGGCGCCGTCGCCGAGGATGATCTGCGCGTAGAAGACCGAGTCGGTCAGCGCCACGATCCGCACCTCACGCAACGTGCTGCCGGCCGCCTGCAGGAGCGACGACGTCAGCTGATGCGTCCACGGCCGCGGCAGCTCAACCTCTTCGAGCGCCACGGCCATGGCGATGGCCTCGGCAGCGCCGATCCAGATCGGCAGCCGATGCGCCCCGGCGTCGTCCTCCAGGAACACGATGTTGTGCGCCGACTCGAGGCCGGCCTCGCTGGTTCGCCGCAGATCGGCAACATGCATCGGCAGCAGGGCCGGTGTCTCGGTGGGCATCGAGAAGTGCTCCTTCCGCAATTCGTTGAGTGACGCACGCAGCGATCGGCGTGCCTTGTGCAACCGTGTCTTGACAGCGCCGGGCGCGGTGCCGAGTCGCTCGGCGATCTCGGCCTGGGTGAGGCCGGCCAGGTAGTACAGCGCCACCGCTTCCTGCTGGCCACGCGGCAGGCCGGCAATCGCCGCACGCACGCAGGCCTCGACCTCTGCCACCTCGGCGGCGGCAACCGGATCGGCGGCAACCGGATCGGCTGCAGCCGTGCCGCCGTCCGACATCGATCCCGGCCCGCGAGCCTGCCGCGCGCGGCTGCGGAGCATCGACCGGCAGACGTTCAGGCCGATGCCGATCAGCCATGAACCGAAGCGCTCTTCGTCGCGCAGACGGTCGAGCCCCAACATCGCCGTGAGCGTGGCCTGCTGCGCCGCGTCGCCAGCCAGATCGGCATCTCCCAGCGCCCGCCTGCAAGTGCTGCGCAGCGCCGGGTAATGGCGGTCGATCAGTGTCGCGAAGGCGGCGCGCTCGCCCTGGCGCGCCAGGCGCACCAGCTCTCGGTCTTCAGGTCCGGAACCCATCGCCACCTGTTAGTGCTACCAGGCCGGGCGAGGGTTACCCGAGCGAATCTGTCAGAGCGAACGCAGAGCCGGGAGCAGCTCGCTCTCGGCCCAGCCGATGAACTCGTCCTGCTGGTCGGCGCCGATCTGAACCAACGCGACCTCCGTGAAGCCGGCGTCCACGAATGGCTTGATTGCGTTGACATGCTCCTCGACGTCGGGGCCGCACGAGATCGCCTCGGCGACGTCCTCGGGGCTGACGAACTGGGTCGCGCCTCCGAACGACTCGGGGTTCGGCAGATCGGCGTTGACCTTCCAACCCAGGCCGAACCATCTGAACTGTTCGTGCGCGCGCTTGACCGCGGCGTCGCGATCACTGTCGTAGGCGAGCGCGACCTGACCGACGCGGGGCTTCCCGGCGCCCCCCGCTGCGTCGAACATCTCACCGAGCTCGGCGTCGGGCTCGACGGCGACCATCAGATTCGCCTTGCGGCCGGCCAGCTTGCAGGAGTCCTCGCCCGAGACCGCGATCCCGATCGGAACGCGCTCGTCGGGAAGGTCCCACAGCTTGGCCTGCTCGACGTCGAGATGGCGCCCGCGATAGTTGACCGGTCCGTCGCCGTCGAACAGCGCGCAGATGATGTCAACCGCCTCGCTGAGCATCTCGTGCCGCATGCCCACGGCAGGCCAGCGCTTGCCGACGACGTGCTCGTTGAGGTTCTCGCCAGAACCGAGCCCCAGGCGGAACCGGTTGTCCGACAGGATCTGCATGGTCGTTGCCTTCTGGGCGACGACGGCCGGGTGGTAGCGAAGCGTCGGACAGGTCACGTACGTCATCAGCCCGATCTTCTCCGTGGCCTGTGCCGCGGCACCGAGGATGGACCAGGCGTAGCCCGAGTGTCCTTGCTCCTCCAACCACGGCTGGAAGTGATCGCTGCAGACCGAGAAGTCAAAGCCGGCCGCCTCGGCCCGCACGACGTCGCGCACGAGCCGATCGGGCCGGGACTGCTCGGTCATCATCGTGTAGCCGAAGCGCGTCACGAGTTGCTCGTGGCTCCCGCCGGCGCAACTTCGTGCTTGCCCTCAGCGAACTCCTCGACGATCTTGGCGCAGAACGCCGGCAGATCGTCGGGCTTGCGCGAGGTGACGAGTCCCTGGTCGACCACGACCTCCTCGTCGACCCACTTGCCGCCGGCGTTGCGGATGTCGGTCTGCAGGCTCGGCCACGACGTCAGCGTGCGATCGCGCACGAGGTCGGCTTCGACGAGCGTCCACGGCCCATGGCAGATCACACCGGCGGGCTTGCCGTCCTCGAAGATCTTCTGCACGAACGAGACCACGTCATCGCTGATTCGCAGCTTGTCGGCGTTCACGGTCCCGCCGGGCAGGATCAGGCCGTCATAGTCGGCGGCTGACGCGTCTGTGATCGCCTTGTCGACGTCGAACTTGTCGGCGGGATTGATGTCGCTGTTCATCGCCTGGATCTGGCCGGTCTCGAGCGACAGCAGCTCCGTCTTCCCGCCAGCCTTCTCCACGGCCTCACGAGGCTTGACGAGCTCTACCTGCTCGACGCCGTCGGTGGCGATGATCGCGATCTTCTTTGAGTTCAAGTTATCTGACATGGCGTCTCCAATTTCGGTTTCGGGCTTCTCGATTTGCCTACCCGGGCACGGCTTCGGAACACACGAATCGCGGCCCGGAGGCCCGTTTCTTCGGGTTCCGGGGTGTCGGACCGGGTAGGTAACCAGGGTGATTGCGCTGACGTTTGACGACGGTCCGGACCCGGTCTGGACCCCTCGCCTGCTCGACCTGCTGGCACGCCTTCGCGCGCGAGCGACGTTTTTCGTGATCGCGCCTCGTGCCGCCCGGCAGCCGGACCTGGTCGCCCGGATGACCGAAGAAGGACATGTCGTCGGGCTGCACTGCGGCGAGCACGTTCGACACACCTCGCGCGACATCGCGTGGGGACGCAACGACACGTCAGAGGCGCTGGCGCGCCTGCGCGAGCTGGGCGTGAGCCCTGTCCTTTGGCGAACGCCATGGGGCGATCTCGCCTGGTGGTCGGGCCGCGTGGCCTGTGAGCAGAACCTCAGGCTCGTCCACTGGACGGTCGACACCCACGATTGGCGCGGTGACGACGCCGGGGGGATGTACGAAGCCACCCGCCACCGCCTCGAGGACGGCGCAATCGTGCTGGCGCACGACGGCATCGGGCCGGGCGCGCGCCGCACCGGCGCTGCGCAGACGCTCGGCTTCGTGGAACTGGCAGCTGCGCAGGCTCGTGCCGACGGCCTCGAGCTGGGGGCACTGGGTTGAGCATTGGCTTTGGCAGATCTCCCGAGGTGGCGGGCTACCTCGGTGAGGCGCTCGCGCTGATCGCCGCCACCGCGCCAGACCGCGACCAGGATCCGGTCGCGCGCTTTCCCGAACGCGAGATCGCTGCGCTCGAGCGGGCGGGGGCCCTCGCGTGGAACGCCCAGCCCAAGAGCGTCCGGCCGCCGGCGTCGGCAGAGCTCGAGCTGGTTCGGCAGGTCGCGCGCGCGGACGGGTCGGTCGGGCGGATCTTCGACGGACACCTCAACGCCGTCGAGCGACTGCTCGTTCAAGCCCCGGCACAACTGCGCGATCACGAACTCACGGCGATCCACGCCGGCGCGCTGCGCGCGGGCGTCTGGGGCGGGGATCCCCGCCCCGGCGAGGGCCCGCCCGCGGCGGTGGTGAAGATCGCCGGCGGCGAGGCGCTGCGCGGCGTCAAGACGTTCTGCTCCGGCGCCGGAGGCTTGGATCGAGCGCTTGTGCTGGCGCGCGACCCCGACGGCGAGGCGCCGCTGGCGGTGTGGATCGACCTCGGTGACGCGGACCGCGTGGAGGTCGACGAGAGCTGGTATCGCGGCTACGGGTTGCGCGGCTCGGTGTCTCATCGGGTGGTGTTCCACGACGCCCCCGTCCTGGCCAGGTTTGGCGGGCCGGGCGCGCTCAGCGAGCAGCCGTGGTTCTCCCGCGACGCGCTGCGCACCGCCGCGACGTGGGCAGGCATGGCCGACGCCGCAGTCCAAGCGGCGCTCGGCGAGCTCGCCGCCAAGCCGCGGCGAGGAGAGCTGGAGGCGCTCGCCGCGGGACGCATTCAGACAGCCCAGCGGACCATCTCGCTGTGGCTCGACGCCGCCGCGCAGGCGATGGACAGCGGCGAGGATCTTCCCGCCGTTGCCCTCCATGCCAGGGGAGCAATCGCCGAGCAGTGCGGCGTGCTGCTCGACGAAGCCGCGCGTGCCTGCGGATCGTGGCCATTCGCGCGTGCCACCACGCTTGACCGATGCCGCCGGGATCTCGAGGTGTTCCTGCTGCAGCACCGCCTCGATCCGATGCTCGCCCGGGCCGGGTCGTCCACCCTCGACGATCTCGCGCAATGAGCTTCATGACCGCGGAGGACTTCGAGGCGCGCTACCGCGCCGATCCAGATCCCTGGGGGTACCTTGCGAGCGAGTACGAGCGGGCCAAGTACGCGACGACGCTCGCGGCGTGCGGGCCCGGCCCGTTCAGGTGTGCGCTCGAGCTTGGCGGGTCGATCGGGGTGTTCAGCGCGATGCTCGCCCCGCGCTGCGAACGGCTCGTGACCGTTGACGTCTCCCCCACGGCCGTTGCCGCTGCCCGCTCCCGGCTGGCCGGACATCCCACCGTGGAGCCGATCGTCGGCGCGATCCCGGCGGCGGTGCCGCGGCTGCAGTTCGATCTGGCTGTCGCCTCGGAGATCCTCTACTACCTGTCCGACGAGGAGCTCGCCGAGACGCTCTCGCTGCTGGAGGGCTCCATGGTCGCGGGTGCGCGCCTGGTAGCCGTTCATTGGCGTCCGCCCGGCCCCGAACGCCCGCGCGACGCCGAGCAGGCACATGCCGCGCTAGCGAGCGCGCCGTGGCTGACCCGCGTCCGGAGCGACGGGACCGACGACTACCTGCTCGAGGTGTTTCGCCGATGAGCGAGCGTTTGTCGTTGCTGGTGATCGGTGGCGGTCCGGCGGGGCTGTCTACGGCCCGCTCTTACCGCGACGCGGGCGGCGAGGGTCCGGTTGCGATCGTCGCCGACGAGCACCGGATGCCCTACCGACGACCTCCCCTCACCAAGGAGCTTCTGCGGGGCGACTCGACCGAGGAGGACCTGCCGATCGAGCACGAGAGCTGGCTGTCCGAGCACGAGGTCTCGCTGATCAGCGGCCGGGCCGTGACGTTGGATGCCGACGCCCGCACCGTTGTCCTGTCCGGCGGACGTGAGCTCGAGTACAACCAGCTCGTGCTGGCCACGGGTGCGGAGCCCACCCGTCTGCCCGTGCAAGGGGCGGACGACCCAGCGGTCCGCGTGCTGCGCACGCTCGACCACCTGCGGGAGCTGCAGCAGCGGCTCGGCCGCGGCGAGTCCGCGGTCGTGATCGGCTCGGGATTCATCGGCTGCGAGATCGCCGCCTCGCTGAGGATGCGCGGCCACCGCGTACACCTGGTCTCTGACGAGACTGCCCCGAACGTCGCGCGCCTCGGCGACGAAGCGGCCGCAGTGTTGGCGCGCTGGCTGCAGGAGCAGGGCGTCTCGCTGCATCTCGGCACGGCCGTGGAGCGGATCGAGCGGTTGCCTGCTGCATTCGAGGTCGTCGCGGACGGCAGCCGCGTGTCCGGCGACGTCGTGATCATGGCTACTGGCGTGGCCCCGCGCGGTGAGTTGGTCGTCGCCACGTCGGGCATCGACCTTGCCGACGGCGCGATCCCTGTCAGCGCCGACATGCGCTCGGCGAGAACCGACGTGCTCGCGGCCGGTGACGTCTGCCGGGCGGAAAACGTCGCAGCCGGCCGGCCCCTGCGCGTCGAGCACTGGGGCGACGCGCTCGCGCAAGGCGAGATCGCCGGTGCAACTGCAGCGGGAAAGCAAGCGGAGTGGGAGGACGTGCCGGGATTCTGGTCGACGATCGGCTCACGCACGTTGAAGTACGCGGCTTGGGGCGATGGCTTCGACCAGGCCCGGTTCGAGAGTCACCCGAACGGAGGCTTCACGACCTGGTACGCCCGGGAGGGGCGGTTCGCCGGTGTGCTCACTCATGAGGCCGACGAGGATTACGAACGCGGAGCCGAGCTGATCAAGCGGGGTGTATCTTGGAGCTAGTCGCGGTCGTCGTGATCCCCGCGCGCGACGAGCAGGACCACATCGCCGGCTGCCTGCAGGCAATCGCGGCGCAGACCGTCGCCCCGGGGAGCTTCGAGACGATCGTCGTGCTGGACGGCTGCACCGACGACACTGGCCGGGTCGCCAGGGACGCGGCTCTGGCGCTGAGGCTCGAGGTGACGCTGATCGAGGGGCCCGCCACGGGCGCGGGCGCGGCCCGCCGGGCCGGGATGGACGCGGCTGCCAGCCGCCTGCTGGAGCTCGGCAACGAGCACGGGCTGATCGCGTGCACCGACGCGGACTCGCGCCCGACGCCTGACTGGCTGGCGCGTCAGCTCGAGCATGTCGCCGGCGGGGCCGTAGCAATCGCCGGGCTGATCGAGCTCGACGACGAGGACCGGCTCGCGCCCGGGGTCCGGCGCCGGCGTCACCGCGACGCGGCGGCGAGGCTCGCCCGCGTCCGAGAGCGCGACCCGCGCGCCGGGCACCATCACTTCGCGGGGGCGTCGCTGGCGGTCACAGCGGCCGTGTACCGCCAGGTCGGAGGTATGGAGCCGCTCGCATCACTTGAGGACGCCGCCTTCGAGACGCGCCTGCGTGAGCACGGGATCCCGGTCACGCGCGCGGCGGACGTTCGCGTGCGGACCTCCGGTCGCCTGCACGGAAGGGCCGAGCGCGGCCTGGCGGTCGACCTGGCGGTGTCGACGTGGGCCGAGCGACGCCGTTACGACGCCGGTGACTACCCCGTCGCTCGGTTGCTAGAGGCCAAGGGCACAACCACCGTGACCGTGATCATTCCCACCAAGCAATGTGCCGCGACGATCGGCGGCGTGCTGCGCGACACCGTGGGTCCGCTCGTCCGCGCCGGGGTGGTGGACGACGTCGTCGTGGTCGACGCGGCATCTGCAGACGGCACCGAAGCGGTTGCCCGGGCGTGCGGCGCGGAGGTGCTTCAGCAGGACGAGCTGCTGCCCGAGTACGGGCCCGCGCTCGGCAAGGGCGATGCGATGTGGCGCGCGCTGCACGCGAGCGACGGGCAGATCATCTGCTTTCTCGACGGCGACACCGCCGACCCGGACCCGCGGCATCTCCAGGGGCTGGTCGGCCCGTTGCTGACCGACCCATCGGTGTCGCTGGTCAAGGGAGCGTTCGATCGCCCTTTGCGCATCGGCGAGACCGAGATGCCGAATGAGGGCGGCCGCGTCACCGAGCTCATGGCCCGTCCCCTGCTCAACCTTCACGAGCCGCAGCTCGCCGGGTTTACGCAGCCGCTGGCGGGCGAGTTCGCCGGCCGCCGGTCGCTGCTCGAGTCGATCCCGTTCGCCTCGGGCTACGGGGTCGAGATCGCGGTCCTGATCGACGCGCTGCGGGCATGCGGGCTGGACGCGCTCTCCGAGTGCCGCCTCGGGACCCGCCGCAACCGGCACCAACCGCTGCGGGCGCTCGGCGAGATGTCCTACGCGGTGCTAGCAGCGGTTGAGAACCGGCTGCGCGAGCCGCGGCGGGTGGCATCCGGCCGGTACCTCCGTCCCTGGCGTGACGACACCGTCGCCGATGTGCCCGTCGCGGAGCGACCCCCGCTCAGCTCGCTGATGCTGCCCAGTCGCGAGCGCGCTCTCGCCGCAGCAGACTAGCCGGCGGTTCCGCTGGTGGTGCAGCACCACCCCTCGAGGCTCGGGAACCCGTCCTGTGCGGAGGCTTGTGCGCCGCGCGCAGAGAACTGGCGCGCGATGCGTGAGACGGCGGCGATCCGCGGCATTCCGGCGACTCGGACGAACACCCACTGATCGGCGGCGGGCCAGCTCACGAGCAGCCAACGGCTGTCGGGCGACCACGCGAGCTGCCGCAGCCCAGCTCCCGACAGCACGCGCCGCGGCTGGGGCGTCGTCGTCGCGGATCCGACGTTCCAGACGACGACGTCTTGGTTGGTGGCGCCGCGGATCATCGCCAGCGTCTTGCCGTCCGGGGCGAGCGAGCCCGTGCGGATTGGCGCTCCCGGCGATGCGGGAATCGTCGCGATCGAGTGTCCGGCGGCGTCATAGAGGCTGGCACGGCTGGCGCTGACGGCGAGCAGCTCGCGACCGTCGGATGACCACGCAAGCTCACGAGCCGGTCCTGGCAGCGGCGCGGTCCAGATGATCCGCCTGCTGTCGGCGCCGCGGACCACCAGGGTGCCGGAGCGGGTGACGTATGCCAGCCGGTAGTCGCTGCCCGGCTGCCACGCCGGCGCAATCGAGGCCACGCCGGCGGCGAGCGCGTGATCTCCGGTTCCGTCCCCGGCGACCACACGCAGCGCGTGCCCCGACAGATACGCCACGCGGTAGCCCGTTGGGCCGTACCAGCGCGGGTCGTGCACGGCCGGTCGCGCGAGCGTCCAGTGAAGCGTGCCGTGTGGATCCACCGCGGCGAGCTCATCGGCCCGCGCGACCGCCACAAACAGACCGTGCGGAGACCAGCTCGCCTGGCGCCACGGTCCCAGCCGTCGGCTCGACCCGTCCGCCGCGACCGTCCATGTACCGCCCGCCCCCGATACCAGCACGCTCCCCGATGCGGGCAGCTTGAACAGCGCCGGTGCGGCGTGCGGGACGCCGAGCGCGTGGCGGATCCAACGCCCCATGGTCGCGCCGGCCGGCGACAACGTCACGGCCGCCAGCAGGATCGCGATCGCAGGCGCGAGCAGCAGACGTCTGTGAGTCCGGCGGCGTCGGACCGGCTCCCGCGTCCGGTAGGCGTCACGAACCACGCTCCACGTCCGCTCCTGCGTTGCCGCCTCATCCGGCGCGCGGAAGCTCTCGAGTGCTCGTTGCGCGTTCATACGGGCTCCGCTTTGTCGAGCCGCGACTCGAGTGCGTCGAGGCCCCGGCGGAGCCGCGAGTTGACCGTACCGCGCGGCAGGTCAAGCGCTTGAGCGATCTCGCCGGGCGTGTACTCGAGCACGTAACGCATCACGACCACGGCGCGATGCTCGGGAGAGAGCCCGGCCAGTGCCGCCAGCACCTCTTCGGAGTAGGTACCGGTCGGCGGGTCCGCCGCCACCGCCGTCTCCGGCGGCTCCTGGCCGCTCTCGCGCCGCGCGGTCCGAGCCCTCAGCCAGTCGATCGCGCGGTTGGCGACGATCGCTCCGAGCCACGGCGCAAACCGGCGTTGGCGGTCGAACCGGTCCAGCCGCCTGATCGCCTGCACGAACGCCTCCTGGGCGATGTCCTCCGCGGCGGCGTGGTCGTGCACGATCAGGAACGCAGCCCGATAGGCCCGCGGCCAGTGAGCGCGGAACAGCATCTCGAGATCGGCTTCCGAGCCGGCGAGCGCACCACGGATCAGCGCGCGTTCGCTGCGCGCCCTGGGCCTGCGCGTCCGAGGCAGCGGGCCGCTGGCCACCAGGCTGTCAGCGGCGCTGGGCAACGGCAGGGGTGCACCTGATCCTCGGTGCATCGGCGGGAGACATCGTCGCTGTTACGTATCCCGAATTGCAAGAGGTCCCTGCAACCAGCGCACCGCGCTCGGTGGACCTCTGCACACCGCATCGACGTAGATCGCTGCGTGCGTCTGTTCTGGCTCGTGGCGATCGTGGTTGTCGTGGCCGCCGGGTGTGCCGGCGGCCGTTCACACGGCACTCCCGGTCGAGCGGGAGCCGGCGGCCTGGTCGGATCGACGCTGACCGTTGGATGCAGGCAGCCCCGGTCGCTCGCAAGAGCACCGTTACCCCAGGAGGTCGGCGTCTACCGCGCGGGTCCGCTGCTGCTGGTGACGGGCCAGGACCTCGCGCAGTTCCCGGACTCGCGGCTGTCGAGGTGGTCTGCGAGCGACGCGATCGTCGTGGTGATGGGCAACCGCCCGGTCACTCTGAGCGTTGACCGCGCTGCGCCCGTGGCCCTCTCGATGCGGTTCGGCAAGCGCGCCGCCGTCCCGGGCGACGCCCTTCGCTTCCCCCCTTGCGAAGTGCGTCTGCACCGGTTCGGCGGCGCCATCAGGTTCTGGGGCAAGGGCTGCGCTCGGTTTCACGTGTCCGTCGCCGGGAGCGCCCCGACGCCGTTGCTGGTGCCGATCGGCAACACGCTTTCGGGATGCCCTGCCGCCAGGGCGCCGCGACAGTTGGGAGCGTCGGTGCTTCCGTTTCTGGGAGTTGCCTGCGGGACGCCCAACTCGATTGCCTGCGACCGCGTCGGCGTCGGCGTGAACATCGCTGCCGCGACGCTCGTCATGGTCGAGGTCGCGGGCCGGTTCGTCACGCTGAGCCCGCCCACGGATGCTCCCAACGACCATCTGTGGCTCGGATACCTGGACGGCGCCGGGCTCAGGCACGGACCGCTTGACGTGCGCATCTCGCCGCACGCGACCCGCTGGTTCGGAGTCCCGGAGGTGCAACCGCCGGTCGCGGTCGACGTGTTCTTTGGAGACGGAACCGTGGGCACGGTGACCGGCCGAGGTTTCCTGCACCCGGGCTTCGGCTGACAAACTCCTGCCCATCTCAGACCGAGACACGTTCAACTTCGATGCATACGCGGAGCGCATCGGCGTCGGTGGCCGGCCCGGACTGTCGGAGATCCACCGCGCGCACATCGTCGCGATCCCGTTCGAGAACCTCGACCCGCACCGCGGCGTACCCGTCTCGCTCGAACCCGAGGCTCTGCATCGCAAGCTGATCGATGAGCGCCGCGGGGGCTACTGCTTCGAGCACAACCTCCTGCTCAAGGTGGCGCTCGAAACGCTCGGTGCCGACGTCGACCTGATGCTGGCGCGCGTTCGCGTCGGCGCCCCGCCCGGCACGATCAGGCCGCGGACGCACCTCGTGCTCAGAGTTAGAGACGACCGCGGCGAATGGCACGCCGATGTGGGCTTCGGATCGGGCACCCTGCTCGAGCCGATCCCGTTCGGCCCGGGCGATGTGCACGAGCAGTTCGGGTGGCAGTTTCGCGTCGTGCCCGACGGAGACGAACTCGTCCTGCAGACGGCCGACGGCGCGGGCTGGATCGATCTGTACGGCTTCATTCCCGAGCCCGTTCCGCAGATCGATGTCGAGACCAGTAACTGGTTCACGTCGACCCATCCGCGGTCACCATTCGTCACCGGGCTGATCGTGGCGAGTCATCGCGCCGACGGCACGCGGCTGTCGTTGAGCGATTGGAGCGAGCTGGCGTTCGTCACGCAGACTCCTAGCGGCACCTCGACGTCGCCCGTCGAGCTCGAGTCGGTCCCGGGCTTGCTCGAGTCTGAGTTCGGCTTGCCCGGGTTCTCGCTGTCGGGCGCGGGACGGATCGTCCGCGGGTGATGCTTTGACCGCGGGTCAGATCGTCACGATCGGGGTCTACGGCTGGGACCTGCCGTCGTTTCTCGAGGCGCTCGATACCGCGGGTGTCCGCATCCTGTTCGACGTGCGCCAACGGCGCGGCGTTCGCGGGCGCGAATACTCGTGGGCGAACTCCCAGCGCCTCCAACAAGCGCTGGCACAAGCCGGAATCGAATACCAGCACCATCCCGAGCTGGCACCGACGACCGAGCTACGGCATCTCCAGTACGCCGAGGACGCGCGGCAGGGCGTGGGCAAGCGATCCCGCGTCGAGCTGGCGCCCGAGTACACCCGCCGCTACACCCAGGAGATCCTGGATCCGGTCGGAGTAGAGCACCTCGCGCGCGAGCTGCCTCCGGATGGCCCGGGCGCTCTGTTCTGCGTCGAGCGCGACCCGGAGGCGTGCCATCGCTCGCTGATCGCCGCCAGGCTCGCCGCCGAGCAGCAGGTTTCCGTGACCCACCTACGGCCGTGAGGCGTTAACCAAGCGGTTCCAGGACGATGACCGGGATCGTCCGGCCGGTCGCCCGGTGCTGGTAGACCTCGTAACCGTCGTAGTTGTCGTTGACCACCCGCCACAACTGCTCGCGTTCGGCCGCCTCGGCCTCGCGCGCACGGACGGCGATCCGCTTGCCGCGCACATCGATCTTGACATCGTCAGGGTGCGCCCGGAGGTTGTGGTACCAGGCCGGGTGATGAGTCGCACCGGCCTTGGAGGCGACGATGACGTAGCGGCCGTCGTGCGGGGTGTACAAGAGCGGCGTGGTGCGAGGCTGGCCCGATTTCGCCCCGAGCGTGTGCAACAGCAGGATCGGCTGGCCGACGGCCACCATCAGCCGTCCTCTGGTCAGCGGGATCAGCCGCTTGTCGATTGCGGGAAAGACCCGAATGAACAGCCAGCCGCCCAGTCGCGTTCGGGCAAATGCCTGGGCCAGCTTGTCGTAACGAGATTTGTCGGTTTGTGTGCGATAACCGGGTTCCACCGGGCGCGACCGTACCAGGGTGCACGGTAAGCGCGCTGAGGCCCCCATCTGTGCGCAAAGCTGGCGCTGGCTCCGCGGGACGGTTGTGCCTCACCGCAAACCGGGGTTATGGTCGCGACACGACTACCACGGGGGTGTGAGATGGCGCATGTTTTCGACCCTGGTCCGGTGAGCGAGCCGTTCGCTTCGCTTGTGCAGAATTACCCGGGCTCGGACGTGTATCCGTCAGGCTCGTTTCGCGTCGAGTGGGGTCCGCTGTTTCACCGCGGGCGGCTGGATGGGTCAGCGAGGCTGCTCGTGATCGGGCAGGACCCGGCGGAATCCGAGTCGGTCGTCCGGCGGATCCTCGTCGGTGAGGCCGGCCATCGCACGCAGGGCTTGATGGCCAAGCTCGGCTTCGATCGCAGCTACCTGATGGTCAACACGTTCCTGTACTCGATGTTCGGGAGCAGTGGAGCCACGCACGCAGGCGATTCGGGAATCGTCGGCTACCGCAACCAGTGGCTGGACGCGATCTTTGCCGGCAGCCAGATCGAGGCCGTCCTCGCGCTCGGTCAGCTCGCCAACGATTCCTGGCAGACGTGGCAGCAGACCCCCAACGGTAAGAAGCACTCGCCGGCGTTCCAGCACGTCACCCATCCGACGCAGCCCGAGAGCGCGTCGGGCGGTAACTCAACGACGCTCGGGCAGCTGATCAAGGCGATGCCTGCCAACTGGAACCAGGCGCTCGAGGCGCTGCATCCCCAGATCAGCAATCCCGATACGCCCGGCCCGCTGGTCCCGTACGGAGCCAGCTTCAAGCCCTCCGAACGCATCGAGATCCCGGGGTTCGACGTCCCCGCCGGTCTG